>CAISPV010000095.1 GCA_903887485.1 uncultured Desulfobulbaceae bacterium
CATCATGAAAAAACGGCTCAAAATTGAGGCCAGCCTCTACACAATTTTACAGGTCTTGAGCGTGACCATCTTTGAACGAATGCCATTATTCCAAGCACTTACAAAAGAAGATTACATAACCAAGGTCGAGCCTAAGAGTAACCAGTTGTTATTGTTTGATTAAACGTTGGGACACTAGTGAAAGAATATAGGGAATTAGAGGCACTTCCCGTATTTTTATGTCGCTGAGATACAGATCGTAATTCAGATCATATTCCGTTGGATCAACCAGGGTGAAGGTCACTTCCGGACTATCACACGATTCCAGCCAATAGGCGGAAACGGCATCATCATCCTTGTGAAATTTCCTGAAAGTAGTGTATTCTTCAAAACCTGGGATGCCTTGGGGAAAGGTGAAGATCTTTTCCCTCTTCTTATCGACCGCAGGGATAAAATCTGTAGGGCGAATACTGTTTTTGGGAATATTTTTTGACATACTGACACAGGGTGACATCAATGGATAAACAAGGTTTTTTTGGCAACTGGGGCGGGGCGTATATCCCGGAAGTCCTGCACCAGACCTTTCAGGAACTCAATGCGGAATTTACAAGATGCAAGAATGATCCCGCCTTCTGGCAGGAATATGTGGAGCTGATGTCCACCTATTCCTGTCGTCCCACGCCTTTGACCCATGCCGAAAATCTGTCCCGTCATTTTGGCGGGGCCCAGATTTACATCAAGCGTGAGGATCTGAATCATACCGGCGCCCACAAGGCCAATAACGTCATGGGCCAGGGGCTGCTTGTTAAAAGGATGGGGAAGAAACGGGTGATTGCCGAGACCGGGGCCGGTCAGCATGGCATGGCCACCGCCACCATGGCCGCTAAATTCGGGCTTGCGTGCACCATCTATATGGGTGAGGAAGATGTGCGACGCCAGCGTCCCAATGTCTTCTGGATGGAGAAGATGGGGGCCACCGTTGTTCCGGTGACCAACGGCTCCCGCACCCTGAAGGATGCCATTAACGAGGCCTTCCGCGATTGGGTCACCAATGTTGATGAGACCCATTATGTCTTTGGAACTGTCTGTGGGCCGCACCCCTTTCCTGAGATGGTGGCCTGGTTCCAGTCTATCATTGGACTGGAGGCGGCTGAGCAGATTATGAAATACCATGGAAAGATGCCGGCCCGGATCTTCGCCTGTGTGGGCGGCGGGTCGAACGCCATGGGTATCTTCAAACGGTTTATCCCTGAGAGCAATGTGGAGTTGGTGGGGGTGGAGGCCGGCGGTCACGGAATCGCCACCGGTCTTCATGCGGCCAGGCTCAGCGGCACCGATGCCTCGCCCGGCGTTGCCCAGGGGTACAAAACCATGTTCCTGCAGGATGAAGACGGCCAGATGAAGGAGACCCATTCGGTGGCTGCGGGGCTTGATTACGTGGGGGTTTCGCCGATTTTGTCCGATCTTTGGGAAAAGGGCAGGGTCCGCTTTGAGTCAGCCACCGATACCGAGGTCATGGCTGCACTCGATCTGACCATGAAGAAAGAAGGGATTATTCCGGCCCTGGAATCCTCCCACGCCTTTGTCCAGGCCTTTAAAGAGGCGCCGCAGCTGACTCCTGACGATGCCATCATCATCAACATGTCCGGCCGCGGCGATAAGGACATCTTCACCATTGCCCACGCCTTTAACGACCCATCGTGGAAGGAGTTCATCATCAAACGGGGCCTGGAATACAGCCAAGAAAAATAAGGGATCAGACCTGCGAGGAATAGCAAATGCAACTGGAACAACAACTACGCGACAGACTTGAAAAAAAAGATATCCTGCTCATGACCCATATCGTGCTTGGGTATCCCTCCTTTGATACGAACAGGGAAGTGATCCGGCAGATGGTGGAAAACGGGGTGGACTGTATCGAGATGCAGATCCCCTTCTCGGAACCCATGGCCGATGGCCCGGTCATTGTCCGGGCCAATCAGGAGGCCATCAAAAACGGAATCAGGGTGGCCGACTGTCTGGCCTTTGCCGCCGAGATGACTGCCGCCTATGATATCCCTTTTCTTTTCATGACCTATTACAACATCATTTTCAAATATGGGGAGAAGGCTTTTTTTGAAAAGGCCCGGGCCTGCGGGATCAAGGGCTTTATCGTCCCCGATCTGCCGCCTGAGGAAGGGGGGAGCTTCCTGCAACTGGCCGCGGAATACGAGATTGCCCCCATCCTCATCTTTGCCCCCACCTCCACCGATGTGCGGATGCGGGTGCTGGCGTCCCATGGCCGGGGTTTTATCTACTGCGTGGCCCGGCGCGGAGTTACTGGCGTCAAGTCGGTGATCGGTCAGGAGGTGGTTGAGTACCTCGGACGCTGCCGCCAGGCGACCAGCCTGCCGCTGGCTGTGGGCTTTGGCATCCAGGACCGCGATGACGTCCGTGCCCTCATCGGCAAGGCAGATATGGCGGTGATCGGCTCTCAGACCATCCGTCTGGTGGATGAGAAAGGGGCCGGGGCGGTAGGGTCGTTCATTGCCGGTTTGCGCTGAGAGAGCAACAATAAGGGGGGCCTATCTCCTCCCTTATTGTTCCCCGCCTTTACCTGTTTTCTTAGTAGCAGTCAGTTACAGGTGTCTTCCCGTTTTGATGTTTGGCGGTAGTTCGCACTACAAAGGGGCAGTATGAAACGTATTGCAGGGATCATTCTTGGTTGGCTGATATTGGTGACATCAGCACAGGCTGCGAGCTTTGATTGTGGAAAGGCTGCATTGAATGTTGAAAAAATCATCTGCAGGGATGACACACTTTCGAAATTGGATGAATCTTTGAGTTTAATACCAGCATGCCCTTGATCGGAACGACCTTAAACAACAAACAATCAAAAGCCAAAGGCAATGGTTGAAAGATGTGCGCAAAGCCTGTCAAACTACAGAATGCCTTAAGGATGCATATGAGACTCGAATTAAGGAACTGAATCTCTTGTCATCTCTCGGCGTTATAATGCCAAGCGTGCCTGATTCCAGAGAACCAATTTCTCAAGTGATGGCAGTGCCATTGAACAATGAACTCGCTACACCAAAGGTTCCTCAAGCCTGCAATAATCAGATACGCGAAATATTACGCGGGGCTTTGGAGTTGGCAGTTAAACTACCAAAGACCAGCCCTAAAGAGTCAAAATCAGCAGAAGGCTTTGACGATTTACGCACAGGTTACTCACGACTTATTCCAGACATTGCCGTCGCCTTGGGAGCAGCACATTGCAAACTTGAAGCGAGCCAGGCGATAAGTCAAATTGGTTCAACAGAACTGCAAAAGGAAGCTGAGTGGCATTTAGGAGTTGAGTATGCCTCTCAAGGAGATATCGATACTGCTTCTCAATTAATCGCGCAAGTTACAGATCAAAGAGCATCTTTTCTCCAGGCAAGATTTGCCCTTGCACTTGCCTATCTGCGTCAGGGGGATGTCTCTAAAGCTAAAGAAATAGTAGAGAATACTGACCTCTACCGTGCTCCAGGCTTGCTAGTGCCCGTATATGAGCTGATTGAATATGCCGCATCACACCCCGAGTTGATAAATGCGGTAAGCGCTGTGGCCGATCCAAAAGTGTTCTGGAAGACAGAGTCTGGTGATCAACGTTTCTTATTGGTTGATTTGCTTAAAGAACGAGGTCAGCAGGATGCCGCAAAACAGGTGGTTAAAGATATTGTCGCTGCATATTCGGGAAACACTTATGGTCTGATCCAGGCCTATATTCATGTAAACGAATTAAAAAAAGCGAGGAATTTAGTTTCAAGGATTGAGTCGAGCAGTAAAGTTGGACTGTATTTGCAAATTTCGAAAGCCTCTTCCGACAAAGAGTTTTCTAAGTCAACTCTACAATTAGCAGAAAAAGTTGCTGTGAGGTGTCAGAGTCAGAGCAAGACTCCAGATTGTTGGATAGCTTGGCTCGATATCGCACGGGGATATGCGGGAATCGGGGACATTGACACTGCAATTCAGCTTACCAAACTACCTGGAGTCGAAGTTGAATTCATGCTTAGCGAAATCGCTGCAGCTCGTGCCTTAAAGCTGGACTTAACAGGTGCTCGTCGTGTAATTGATTTGATGCCCCATAGCAGTTCACCGTTTTATAATGACGCGCTTGAAGCATTAGCTATTGGAGAAGCCCGCAAAGGTGAACTTCGCGATTCTCAGTCAACTTGGCTGAAAATTCAAAATTCGTCTATTCAATCTACGATTATCGTTGCAGTTGCTGCTGAATCACCAACGAAGGATGTTATATTGAGTTGGCTAGAATTGGCGGAAAGTATCACTCACGACGAAATGCAAGCCAGGTCTGTGCAGCCGCTAATGGCTGCATTAGTGCGAGAAGTTGGTGTTAACGATGCTCAAGAATGGTTGCAAAAGAATTCATTTGCACTTTCCCAGCTTACGGTGGTCAGAGCAAATCTTGGAATCGCTCAAGGCGCTTTGGGAATAGTTCCTGGGCACGTATGGCTTACTAAATTGCATCTCTAATTTCAATCCGATTTGCGGGGGAAGTTATATTTAGCTGAATGGCCGCTATGTAGAACCTTGTATGACAGCTTGGTTAAGCTGAGATGAAAGATAAAATTACAATCAAAAAATAATTATAATAATCCTGGATGATTCCCGTATCTTTTTCTGGTTCCCATGCGCTGCATGGGAACTCATCAACTGCCTGCGTTGTAGGCAGTTGATGGAATATAGTATTATGCGCTTAACAAGCGTGACACAAAAAAACGTTTGCGAAGGTCTCCTCTGAAATTTTGAGGGTTTTGCAGCCGCTTATTCGTTGAGAGTGATCAATGTGATTGAGAAGACAGTGAAAGATGATCTTGGGGTAACCGGGGTGTTGTGGCATCTCGGCGATCTCTATCGTAATGAAGACGACCCGGCCTTGGCGGCGGATATTCAATGGTGTATTGATGAGGCTAAAGTCCTTCGTGGCCGGTTTCGCGGCCAAGTGGCTACTTTGACCGCCGCAGAGTTGCTGGGGCTGGTCGTGCGCCTGGAGGCCCTTGATTGCCGGATCACCCGTCTGGCGACCTTTGCCTTCTTGAATTTCACCACCCAGATGGAAAACAGTGTGGCCGGCGCCTTGGAGCAGCGGATGGAAGAGCTGGCCAGTTTGTGTAAAAAGGACGTGGTCTTTTTTGAGCTGGAGTGGAATGTATTGCCGCAGGAGAGCGCGGCCGGATTGCTTGCGGCGCCAGAACTGGCGGGCTACCGCCATTATCTGGAGGCCTTGCGCCGTTACTTGCCGCATCAGCTCTCGGAACCCGAGGAGTCCTTGCTGCTTGAATATTCCCCGGTGGGCAGAAGTTCCTGGAATACCCTTTTTGACAAGGTTCTCAGCGGCCTGCGTTTTGGCGAGAAAAAGCGGGCGGAGGAGGAGGTGCTGACCGACCTCTATGATCATGATCGAGAGGTCAGGCGGCAGGCGGCCGAGGACCTTACCGCCGGGCTGCAGAATCAGAGCCATATCCTGACCCATATCTTCAATACGCTTGCCGCCGACAAGATGATTGATGACCGGCTGCGCCGCCATGATTCCTGGGTGCACTCCATGAACCTGGAGAATGAGCTGACGGGTGCCACCGTGGAAACACTGGTGCAGGCGGTGACCAGTCGCTATGACATTGTGCAGCGTTATTACCGGGTGAAGAAAGAACTGCTGCATCTGGACGAGCTTACCGACTATGACCGTTATGCGCCCCTGCCGGCCTTGCCCTCCCAGCGAATAAGCTGGGATGCAGGCAAGGATATGGTTCTGCACTCCTTTGCGGCCTTTTCCAAAGATCTGGCCGCCATTGCCGAACGTTTCTTCACCGAAAAGTGGATTCATGCCCCGGTTCTCCAGGGCAAGCGGGGCGGGGCCTTTGCCCACCCCTGTGTCCCGGAGGTGCATCCTTACGTCATGGTCAATTATACCGGTACCCTCAATGATGTCTCCACCGTTGCCCATGAGCTGGGCCATGGCGTTCATCAGGTGCTGGCCGCGGCCAGGGGCCATTTCAACAGCGACACGCCGCTGGTCCTGGCGGAGACGGCCTCGGTCTTTGCCGAGATGCTGGTCTTCCAGAGCCAGCTTGCCCTGCTCACCGATACGGCACAGAAGCGGGCTTTTATCTGCCAGAAGCTGGAGTCGATCTTTGCTACGGTCTTCCGCCAGACGGCGATGAACCGTTTTGAAAAGCGGATGCATGAAGGCCGTCGGGAACAGGGGGAGTTGAGCAGTGAAACCTTGAGCGAATACTGGCTTGCAACCCAGCGGGAGATGTTCGGCGATGCAGTGACCCTGCGGCCCGATTACGGGATCTGGTGGTCGTACATCCCTCACTTCCTGTCTACACCCGGTTATGTCTACTCCTATGCCTTTGGCGAGCTGCTGGTGCTGGCCCTCTATGGTCTCTATCAGCAGCATGGTGATTCCTTTGTCACCCTCTACACCGAGCTGCTGGCGGCCGGCGGTTCCGCCTCGCCCTATGATCTGGTCCGGCCTTTCGGCATTGATCTCGATGACCCCGGTTTCTGGCTGCAGGGTTTAGGGGTCATTGACCAGATGCTACAGCAGGTGGAAGATGGACTTGCCACGCATCAGTAACGGTGCTTGTGACCGGGTATGAACGCCCAGCATGAAATTGATCTCGCTTTTATGCAGATAGCGCTGAAGCAGGCCCGGCAGACGGCCCGCAGGGGAGAGGTGCCGGTCGGCGCGGTGCTGGCCTGTGGTGAGACCCTGCTGGCGAGTGGCGCCAACCAGCCCATTACGATGAACGATCCGACCGCCCATGCCGAGATCCTGGCCATCCGGGAGGCTGCGGCCAAGACCGGCAATTACCGGCTGGTTGATACTACCCTCTATGTCACCCTCGAACCCTGCATCATGTGCATGGGGGCCATCATCCACGCCCGCATTCAGCGTCTGGTATTCGGCGCCCTGGACCCCAAGACCGGGGCGGCCCAGTCCCGTTATACCATCGGCGTCGATGGCCTGTTGAATCATCGGCTGGAGATTACAGGCGGTGTTCTTGAGGCGGAATGTTCCAAAATCTTAAAGGATTTTTTTAAGGAAAGGCGTGAGGGTAAGGGAGAAGGAAGCAGGTGTTGAAAGAGATAAGGATTTGGCTCCATTTTTTATGCTGATATTGAAAAAGTTGTATATCTTTACAGTGACTGCCCTATGATCCCTTTTGTCCTGTTGCTGGCCTTGCTTACCGCCTTTCCACCGCTGGCAACAGACATGTATCTGCCCGCCATTCCTTATCTGGTGGGTGAAAACCTGGCAGCTCCCGCTGGTCATTGTTAACCTGACTCTGGTCCTTTTCTTTGTCACCTACTGCTGTTCCCTGCTGGTGTACGGGCCGCTCTCCGACCGCCTTGGCCGCAAACCGCCCCTGCTCACCGGCCTGTTGCTCTTTGTCAGCGGCAGCCTGCTCTGCGCGCTCAGTGCCAATATCTGGATGCTTGTCAGCGCCAGGATCATTCAGGCCATGGGCGCCGGTTCCGCCTCCGCCATATCACTGGCCATGGCCCGTGACCGCTTGCCGGGCAGCCAACGGGAACGGGTATTCAGCCAGATCTCGGTAATCATGGCCCTGGCGCCGATGATCTCTCCCATGATCGGCAGCCTGATTCTTGAACACCTGAGCTGGCATTGGATCTTTGCCATGCAGGGATTGATGGGCATGATCGCCCTGGTCGGGGTCTTTATCACCCCGGAGAGCCACGTCGGGGTTCAGGGAAGTGTTCTTGCTGTTCTCCGGCAAAGCTATGGCCGGGTGTTGCGGAACCGGCAATTAATGGGGCTTGTTCTGTGCAACGCCATGACCGGTCTCCCGCTCTTTGCCTTTATCGCCGGGTCGGCCAGCATCTATATCACTGGCTTTCAACTCTCAGGAAACCGGTTTTCCCTGTTGTTTGGGGCCAACGCTTTCTGTTTCATGGCCGGATCAATGAGTTGTCTGCGCTTCGGCAAGAAAATCGGCACACTGCGCATGGTGACCTGGGGTTATGCGGGAGTCATCGCCGGTGGCATTGGCCTGTTGGTTCCCCTGATTGATGGCCCCCTGCGGTTTGCCCTGCCCATGGGCATCATCACCTTTTTTCTGGGAATGAGCCGCCCGCCCTCCAATAATCTGATCCTGGAACAGGCGCCAAAAGACGCGGGAACCTCCTCCTCGGTCATGGTCTTTTCCTACTTTTTCTGCGGTGCCCTGGCCATGGCCGCAGTGTCCCTGAACTGGCCGGACAAGATCCGCTTTGTCGGCACCCTCGCCTTTGCCTCCGGCATTCTTTCCCTTGGCCTCTGGCTCTTCCTGCGCCGTCACCTGTATCTGCCGACTGCTGACTGAAAGAATGTATCTCTTTTCCCCCTGCATGAGGAACGTCAGGGCAGGAACGGGGTTGATGTGCCATTTTTTGTTGAATAATGACTTTTTAGTTGCGAAAATTCAGTCCACCGTTTACATATAACTTCCTTGTGTTGGTCAGGATATCCTCATGTCAGGGTTATTTTTGAACGACGGTGGACAATGTATTTTTGTTATGGAGAGGTGACCGAGTGGTTTAAGGTGCACGCCTGGAACGCGTGTGTACGCAAGTACCGTGAGTTCGAATCTCACCTTCTCCGCCATATATGAAAAACCCCTTTGAGATGTTTCATTTCAAAGGGGTTTTGTCTTTTTGCGCTCTGAAGGGTGTCTTTTGCAAGGTACCCTTAACTTGGATTCCTCAATAAATGGGTCAGGAGCACTATCGTGAGTAAAGGGCCTGGTGTGCAAAGGATGTTTGATGCTATCGCCGGCTCTTATGATCTGATGAACCGGGTGATGACTCTGGGGCAGGATCAGCGCTGGCGGCGTTTCGTGGTCAAAAAGGCCGAGAACCCGGGGAAGGGCTGGGCGCTTGATCTGGCCACCGGTACCGGCGATATTGCCGCCCTGACGCGGATGACCTATCCTGAGTGCCGAGTGATTGGCGCTGATTTTTCCCAGAATATGCTGAAGGAGGCACGGAAGCGGTTTGCCTCCTTGGGGATTTCCTGGCAGGCCTGTGATGCCAACTTCCTGCCCTATGCCGATAACAGTTTTGAGTCGGTGAGCTTTGGCTATCTGCTGAGAAATGTTGACGATGCCCTGGCGGTGCTCAAAGAGGTGCACCGGGTCTTGAAGCCAGGTGGCCGGGTGGTCTGTCTCGATACCACCCCACCGCGGAAAAATCTGTGGTATCCCTTCGTTCGTTTCTATTTCCGTTTCGGCATCCCCTTTCTCGGCCGGTTTATTGCCAAAGATGAGTCCGCCTATGCCTATCTGACGGGTTCAACCATGGACTTCCACAGCGCTGAGGCCCTGGCCGCGATCTTTACTCAGGCTGGTTTTGAGGATGTCGGCTATCAGCGGTTCATGCTGGGAACCATCGGGGTGCACTGGGGACGGAAGAATGAATAGAAGGGTTTTAGCTGTTTATGCTTTCATCCTGTTTGTAGGTCGGTAGCTTGATCAAGCCGTACCACTTCGGCATCTCCAAACGATTATTTTGCACACTTTTGCACACATTAGTAGCAAGCAATGAAAATATCAAAAAAGATCGGATGGAGTTCGAAATTTTTATTCTTTATTGTTGTCGGATTGTTACTGGTGAGTTCCATAAGTATCTTATGGTCAGGGCATGTGAACTCTCAAGTTAAACAAAATGCGAAAGAATTTTGTGATTCTGTTCAAATTAATGAGTCACTGTCATCGCTCTATAGCAAATGTAGAGCAGCGCAAGTGGATTGTTCGACTGGGGAACCTATGCCGTGGGAATCTGATGGCTTAACCCGCCATCAAGCTTGGTTTCGAGGTTCGTTGCTATATGCTTATACTTGTGAAATTCGTTCTGAGAATGGAAAAGTAGTTTCGAAATTCTATGAAGAGTTTACCGATTAAAACACAGAATGTGTATCGTTAATCAAGAGATCAGTTGAGTACTAATGATGGCGATAGTTTTGTTTTAATAAGTAGTTACCATGAATTTATTCAAATATCGTGAGTGGAAGGACCAATCATGCCTATTAAACCTGTGAACATCAATACCGAGGAAGGAGAGCGGGTTGTTGCCTCCCTGCTGCAACGTTTTCAGCCCGCGGATGACTCCTGCCGGGGGATTGTCGCCGAGATCCTGGCCGCCGTACGGCAGCGCGGTGATGCGGCTCTCCTCGAATATACGAGAAAATTTGATGCCCCGGACCTTGCCCTTGAGGAGATGCCGGTCTCCCTGGCCGAGATGCTTGAGGCCTACGATCTGGTGGACGAACCTTTTATGGAGACCCTGGCCCTGGCCATTGAACGGGTGCAGACCTTTCATGAACGGGAGATGGAGGATTCCTGGATGCAGACCAGGGAGAACGGAACCATCGTCGGTCGTCTGGTCCGGCCCGTCGATGCGGCCGGGCTCTATGTGCCTGGCGGGCAGGGTGGTTCCACCCCCCTGGTCTCCTCTGTGCTGATGAACGGTATTCCGGCAGGGATTGCCGGGGTCGGCCGCCGGGTTATGCTTACGCCGCCCAATCGCGAGGGCAAGATCAGTCCCCATCTGCTGGTGGCGGCCCAGGAGATCGGGATCACCGAGATCTTCAAGGCGGGTTCGGCCTGGGGCATTGCCGCCTTGGCCTATGGCACCGAGACCATTCCGGCGGTGGATGTCATTGTCGGGCCGGGCAACCAGTTTGTGACCGAGGCCAAGGCCCAGGTATCGGGTCGGGTGCGGATTGACATGATTGCCGGGCCGTCCGAGGTGCTGATTGTCGCCGATAGAAGTGCCAAGGCCAATCATGTGGCCGCTGATATGCTGGCCCAGGCGGAGCATGACCCCATGGCCCTGGCCATGGTGGTGACCACCGATGCGGCCCTGGCGCAAAAGATCCTAGTTGAACTGGAGAGGCAGTTGGCGGGCCTGTCCCGGCAGGAGATCGCCCGCAAGTCCCTGAATGATCGCGGGGTGATCCTCATTGCCGATACCCTGGAAGAGGCGATTGATCTGGCCAATAATATCGCCGTGGAGCACCTGGAGCTGATGATCAGCGACCCTTGGGCTCAAGTGCCGCGGATCCGCCATGCCGGGGCCATCTTTTTGGGCCATCATACCCCGGAGGCCGCCGGTGACTACCTGGCCGGTCCCAATCATGTCCTGCCCACCATGGGCACCGCCCGTTTCTCTTCAGCTCTCGGCGTCGAGACCTTTTTGAAGAAGAGCTCCATTATCAGTTATTCCGAGCAGGCCCTGCGCGAGGATGCGGATCATATTCGGAGGCTGGCCACACTCGAAGGCCTGACTGCCCATGCCGCCTCGGTGACTGAGCGGTTGCAGGGAAAAGGGAAGGCGTAGGCGAAAAGTGACAGGGAAACTATTTGATTTTCGGGAACAGCTCCAGCTGGGATGTGACTCTTTGGGGATTATGCTTGCCCCTGAGGCGGTGGAGCGGCTGTTTGTCTATTTCACGGAGCTTACGCGCTGGAACAGGAAGATCAATCTGATTGCCAAAGGAACACCCGATGCGGAGATCCTGGAGAAGCATTTTCTCGATTCTCTGACCCTGCTTTCCCTCCTTGATGTTTCTGCTCCCCATCTGCTGGATGTGGGAACCGGGGCGGGGTTCCCCGGACTTGTCTGCAAGGCAGTCCGTCCTGATCTCACCGTGACCTTGCTGGAACCACGCCTGAAGCGGGTTTCCTTTCTGCGTCATGTCATCAGGACCTTGAATCTTGCCGGGGTGGAAGCGTTGGCCTGCCGGGTGGAAGACGAGACGCTTCTGCCGTCAAACCCTGTCTTTACCCATATCACCAGTCGGGCCGTCACTGATATTGCCGAATTCCTGGGGATGGTCAGTCGTTTGTGTGGCCCAGGGACAACAGTGATCTGCATGAAAGGGCCGAAATGGCAGGAGGAATTAGAAACCCTGCAAAAATGCTCTCCTGCCCTGGCCCTTCAGCATCACTCGACCCTTGAACGGGAACTTCCCTTTTCCGCTGCCAAACGCGCCTTACTGACTTTTTCCTGGTGACAGGGAAAAGATATTGATCGTTTCCGGTGCCGGCGGTCAGCGGTTTCGTGTTTTTCGTACTCGCTAATCCCGGTAATCTCTGTCGTTCTGTCAATCCTAGTGTTTGAGCCCTGCTTCTTCCCTTTATCAATCAGGAGTGATAATGACGTTCCCAAAGAAAAAACATATTTGTCGTGCCGGATTCGTGATGATTCTGGTGCTGGTGTTTTTTTTCAGCGGGCCTCGGGTTGATCTCAACATCACTCTCCACCCCCTGGCCATGCCGCCGGATCTTGACACCTACCTGGCCCGGAAAGAAGCCGCTTATAATGATATCGTGCCCGGAACGGAAAAAAAGATTGTCTGGGCCCATGTGCCGGGAGAGCAGACGCCCCTGGCCATTGTCTATGTTCATGGGTTCTCCGCCAGTCGTCAGGATACTGCGCCGCTTGCGGCCAGGATTGCCGGTAAGCTTCATGCCAATTTATATTCTACCCGCCTGAGCGGGCATGGTCGAGGCAGTGAGGCTATGCTTGATGGCAGTGTCAATTCCTGGCTCGACGATATGCATGAGGGCATGGAGATCGGCAAGCGCTTGGGGCAGCGGGTGGTTCTTATGGGGATTTCTACGGGAGGGACGCTGGCAGTCTGGCAGGCCGTGCACAGTGATCGCGACGAGATCGCGGCGCTGGTGCTGTTGTCTCCAAACTTTGGACCTGCTGATCACAGGACCGAGATCCTCACTTGGCCCTGGGGGGCACAGTTGGCCGAATTACTGGTGGGTAAAACCCGGAGCTGGAAACCGGTGAACGAGGCGCATGGCCGTTACTGGACCAGCTCCTATCCGGTTCGTGCCTTGTTGCCGATGATGGGTCTGGTGAAGATGGTCCGTTCTCTTGATTTGCAGACGATCAAGGCGCCAACCCTGGTCATCTATGCACCGGATGACAAGACGGTTGATACAACGGCCATCATCGCGGCCTTTCAGAAGATGGGGGCAGAAAAGAAGAAGCTGGTTGCGTACAGTCAGGCTGGAGATCCCAGCCGGCATGTGCTGGCCGGAGACATCCTGTCACCAGACTCTACCGAGCCGCTGGTGGAGATTGTTGTCGATTTTCTGGCAGGATTGCTGGGCGGCTCCTGAGCGCTGATCTCTTTCAGCCTTTTTGGGGGCTGGGTCCTATGTTGGCGTAGGATTCCACGCGGTTGCGACCATTCTTCTTGGCCAGATACAGGGCCGTGTCGGCATTTCTGAGGAGTTCTTCATGGGAACTTAAGGGCTGGTCAGTGGATGTTGCCACTCCCAGGCTGAGACTGACGAGTTGCAAGGGGAGAGATTGCTCATGGACGATCTTGAGTTCGAGGATATTCAATCGTATTTTTTCGGCAACATACATGGCCCCGTTATGAGAGGTGTCGGTCAGGATTATCACGAACTCTTCGCCCCCGTAGCGGGCGCAGAAATCGCCGGGACGCACCAGGGTCTTTTTGATAGTCTGGGCAACTTGCCTCAAACATTTGTCGCCACTATCATGACCATACGTGTCATTGTAGGCCTTGAAATGGTCGATGTCGCACATGATGACGGAGAGTGGCTCGTGCGCCCTGTTGCTGCGATGGAATTCTTTCAAGATATGTTCCGAGAAGCTTAGACGATTGGGGATTCCGGTCAAGGCATCAAACACGGCCTGCATTTTTATGATCACATAGGCCCTGTTGAGTCGAGCCCCGGAAACAAAGATGCCAAGCAGGCCCGTGAGTGCTATGCCAATATGGGCCAGGAGGAGAATGCCAAAAAGGGGATGTTTGGTGAATTGCAGGGTCACGCTGATTCCTCCTATGACGTCACCTTCTTTATAACCCTGTTTGTCGTGACATGCCAGGCATGCCTGTTCTGTTTTCAGAGGGGCCATGTAAAAGAAAAATGTCTTCTCCTTATCTTCGATAAAAAATCCTATCTCCTTGGTGCCTGTTGTAAACTCTTTCAACGCTGTCTCCTCCCGATCCGTCGCCTTGTTTTCCGGACGAATGGGTTGGAGGCTGGTGATATGAAACTGTATGTTTCCCTCGGTATTGGCAATTTCTGAGATCTGTCGGGTCATGTAGTCGGGATTTATCCTGGTCAGAGTCAAGGAGTCATTGACCCTGATCTCCCGCATCGGCACCAGTAGATAAGGATTTGGGAGTGTCGTTTCAGTGACAGGGACATAGACGCCGCCGTGCTCGGCATTCCAGCGGCGGGTGATGATAATGTGGCTAAAAAGACTTCTGGCTGTATGCAGGGCCAGTCTTTCCTGTTCTTTATGGGTCTGGGCGTGATTCCATGCAAAGGAGGAAGTGATGAGCAGAATCCACAGGATGCTGACAAGAAAGGTGTTTTTCTTGATTTCCATAAATTTCTTATAGGCATTGCTGGAGTGGCGATTCTTGTCGGAATAAGTTGATATCTTCTCTTCTTTGTCGCATTTCTCAGGTGTTAAAGTCAATGAATTTGTGAAAATTGATGATGACCGTAACGCGATAGGGCAGGAAGAGAAAGGATTTCGATTGATAATCCTCATAAGGCTGGTTTAAAATATCTAAATTTGCTAAAAGTGAACTATCGATTGGTGGTGGTTTTTTTGTGACCGGAAACTCGTGCAGAAAAAATGCGGCAGAAAGTCCGTATGAAAAAATAAGGGGAAGAGAATGAAAAAGATTGCAGTGTTGGCTGGTGACGGCATCGGCCCGGAAGTGATGGCAGAGGCGATTAAGGTATTGGATGCAGTGCAGAAGAAGTTTTCTTTTGAGCTGAGCTATCAGTATGCCGATGTGGGCGGGATTGCCATTGATAATTATGGCGAGGCCCTGCCTGCCGCAACTCTTGAGCTGTGCGAAAACAGCGATGCTATCCTCTTTGGATCGGTTGGCGGTCCCAAGTGGGAATCCCTGCCTCCGACCCAGCAGCCGGAGCGGGCGGCCCTTCTGCCCCTGCGCAAACACTTTGATCTCTTCTGTAACCTGCGTCCGGCCAGGATCTTCAAGTCTCTGACCGCCGCCTGTCCCCTGCGCGCCGACATTGTCCGTGACGGTTTTGATATCCTCTGCGTGCGCGAGCTGACCTCCGATATTTATTTTGGTGTGCCCAAAGGGCGCGAGGGCTCCGGCCCTGACGAGCGGGCTTTTGATACCATGGCCTATACCCGTTTCGAGATCGAGCGCATTGCCCGTATGGCCTTCGAGGCTGCCCGCTTGCGCCGCAAGAAGGTGACCTCTGTGGACAAGGCCAATGTCCTCACTACCATGGTGCTGTGGCGGGAGGTGGTGATCGGGATCGCCAAGGAGTATCCTGATGTGGCCCTGAATCATATCTATGTCGATAACGCCACCATGCAGTTGGTGCGCGATCCCCATCAGTTTGACGTCATGCTCTGCGGCAATATGTTTGGTGATATTATCTCCGATGAGGCCGCCATGCTCACCGGCTCCATGGGGCTGCTGGCCTCAGCCAGTCTCAATGCCGAGAAATTCGGGATGTATGAGCCGGCTGGCGGCTCGGCCCCTGATATCGCCGGCAAGGGCATTGCCAATCCTATTGCCCAGATCCTGTCCGCCGCCATGATGCTGCGCTACAGTTTTGGTCTGGATGAGGCGGCTGCCGCCATTGACCGGGCTGTTGAGAGCGTGCTCGATGCCGGTATTCATACCGCCGATATCGCCATTGACAAGACGAAGGTGGTTAATACCGCAGCCATGGGTGATGCCATCGTTGCCGCCTTGAGGTGAAACCTTGAAATGTACTCAGGAATGTATGGTGGTGGCCAATGAGGCCTCAACGGAGCTGGGCCGGAAGGTGGCGGCGGAGTTGGGGGTTCCCTTTTTCGAGATGATCCGTAAATGTTTTGCCGACGGTGAGATCTACCACGCCTTTCCCGCCGATGTGGCCGGGCGGGATTTGATTATCATTGGCGCCACCCATACGGACGCCTCGTATCAGGAGCTGCTGGACTTGATCCAGGGGGGAAAGTACTGGAATGCGGCCACCATTAATGTGGCCATTCCCTATCTGGGCTACTCCACCATGGAGCGGGCCAAGCCGAACTCCTATGAAATTCCCAAGGGGGTGACCAGGACCCGGCAGATCTTTCGGGCCCGGCCTAATTTTGTCGCCTTTGTCGATCTGCATTCCGAGGCCGTGCTCCATGCCCATGCCGGTGAGATCCGCACTGAACATGTGTGGACTGATGAACTGGTGATCAGGAAAATCAGGGCCAGCGGCTTGACCGATTATGTCCTGGTCTCCCCTGATTATGGCTTCTCCAAGCGGGTGGCCCGGCTGGCGAGTCTGCTCGACTGTCCGCATACCGCTGCCGATAAGGATCGGTATGATACCGACAAGACCATCGTCGGCCAGATTTCAAGCGCGGTCAAGGGCAAGACGGTCATTGTCTGTGATGACATGATTCGCACCGGCGGTTCCATCATTCAGACGGCTAAACGCTGCCTGGAGGCAGGCGCCGTGCAGGTGGCGGTTATGGCTACTCATCTGGTCATGGCGGGAAATGCCCGGGAACGTTTTCAGAACAGCCCGATTGCACGGGTGATTGGTTCGGATACCGTTCCCGGGGTTCAGAGTGATGACCTGCTGGATGTTTATTCGGTAGGCCCGCTGCTGGCCGATATCTTCAGACGGCATTTGAAGATTAAATCAGGACTGTCCGGTTAAAGATTTCCAGATATTCCGGACAGGTTGAATAGAGTTATCTTAACTCCCTGGATTTGGGGTGATTGATAGGGTATAAAGTGGATCCCTTTGTCAGCACAATTTTTCTTCGAAATTAAGATGGAATTTAACATCGGAGAAAGCTTCAAATACACTCCCATTACAGCCTTATTTCGTAGCAGTTCCTTATCAAACCTCGGTAAAATCAGAGGGAGGATGGAGGAGATATTGGACGAACTTCGCCTTGTCAATACAGTTGGAATAGGCGGCATCAGGGCTGATCATTTTTTTGTCAAGAAAGCCCAAGATGGCATCATCAAGGGTTTGCATCCCGTATTTTTTCCCGGTCTGCATCACTGAGGCGATCTGGTAGGTTTTGCCCTCACGAATGAGATTGCGTACGGCCGGGGTGGCAATCAGGATTTCAAGAGCGGCGCATCGCCCTTTGATGTCAATACGCTTGAACAGGGTTTGCGAGACAACGGACTTCAGGGCATCCGATAACGTGGACCTGACCTGCCCCTGCTGATTGGCCGGAAAGATCTCAATGATACGATCAACGGTCTTCATGGCATTTAAGGTATGCAGGGTGCCAAAGACAAGATGACCGGTCATCGCTGCCTCCATGGCCAGGGAGATGGTTTCCAGGTCGCGCATTTCACCGACCATGATGATATCAGGGTCTTCACGCAAGGCGCCACGAAGGGCTGTCGCAAAAGATCTGGTGTGCTGGCCGACCTCCCGGTGATTGATAATACATTTCTGGCTTTGATGTACAAATTCGATGGGGTCTTCAATGGTCAGGACATGATCTTTCCTGGTTTTATTCACCTCATCAACAATGGCTGCCAGGGTCGTTGATTTGCCGGATCCGGTAGGGCCGGTCACCAGGACAAGCCCCTTGGGAAGTTGGGCCAGACGGGAGACCACTTTGGGCAATCCCAATTGTTCGCAGGTCATGATATCGCTGGGGATTTCACGGAAAACAGCACCCATGCCAAACTTCTGCTGGAAAAAGTTGCAACGGTAACGGGCAAGCCCGGGAATCTCGTAACCAAAATCGATATCCCCTGACTCTTCAAATGTCTTGATTTTTTCTTCCGGGCAGATCTCGTAGAGCATTTTTTTTAATTCTTCATTTTCCATGGTTTTGAATTTCACCCGTTCCATATCTCCACGAATACGGAGAACTGGTTGTTGGCCTGCCACCATGTGTAAATCCGAGGCGCCTTCATCGTGCATCAATTTAAAAAAAGCATCTAGCTGAGCCATACCTTCACCTTATCCGTCAATTATGTTGTTATGATTCCAGAGGAAAATGAGTTAATTGATATTGCGCCATTATTCAAAAATAACTGTAACATTGTAAGGCCATGAACGGCATAAGGAGCCGATCAATCTTCATTCTTCTCAGGGGCACTTCCTTCAGGGTGTCCACTCGGCAAGCGATATAATGCCCTTCATGGCCGTTGTATCGAAATGGTAAAAATGTAGCAGTGGTAACGGCGATGGTTATTTCGTAACAGCTTTTATACGACAACGGTCTTTTTTATATACTTGACTACACTTTCCACGTCATCCATTACATCGATGAGTAAAAGATCATCTTTGGTTATTGTCCCATGTGTAATAAATTTATCTTTAATCCACTCTAAAAGTCCACCCCAAAAATCACTTCCAATCAGAATAACAGGGAATGGTTTAACTCTCTGGGTTTGGATAAGGGTCAGGGATTCAAAAAGTTCATCGAGTGAGCCAAAGCCGCCGGGCATGCAGATAAAGGCCATGGAGTATTTCATAAACATCACTTTACGCACAAAAAAATACTTGAAATACAAGGGAAAGTTAATAAATGTATTGGGCACCTGTTCGTGGGGAAGGTCAATATTGAGACCAATGGATATGCCGCCTGCCTCAAATGCACCCTTGTTGGCCGCCTCCATGATCCCTGGACCGCCTCCGGTGACAATTCCATAACCAGCTTGGGCTAATTTGCCGGCAAGTTCTTCTGCGAATTTGTAATAATGATTATCTTTTGTCGATCTGGCTGAGCCGTAAATTGTTACCACCGGTACATCTAATGCAGACAGGGCGTCAAAACCCTCAACAAATTCCGACATGATGCGGAACATCCGCCATGAATCGCCAACCACACTGTTATCCAGGCAATACTTGGGTTCCCTTTTAATCCGCCGTCGATCGCTATTCTGCATGTCGCAATAATCCTTTTCTCGAGCTTGATTTGTTTATTTTGTCTGGAGTTCTGTCATATAGCAACTGGCCTGTTTATGCCAGTTGGTCCCAACCTCTTCATGGGTAAGTGTCTTGGAAAACCAATGTCTGGCCCTCATTTTTTGTCCTTTTTTCCAATAGATTAACCCCACCTGGAACCAGGCAGCTCCTTTTGTGGCTTTGTCTCTAAGGCAACGCCGAAGGGTATCTCTAGCCGCGTCCAGGTAGCCGCATCGAATCTGCGCTCTGGCGAGGCGAAGGTAAAGCAGGGCTGGCATCGGGTTTAACTCAATACTTTTTTCGCAGAGTTTGAGGGCAATCTGGTCGCCTTCGTTGTTGTCAAGGTAGGTCTCGCCCAACAGGCTCAGGGCGTCTGCGTCAAATTCATCAAAACGTATGGCTCGTTGCAACCAGCTCATCGCCTCCTGAATCCGGCCCACTCCATGAAAAGATTCTCCGAGATAACGAAGCGCCCTGCCGGATCCGGGATCGCTCTTTTTTGTGTTATACCAAGGCACAAGGATATCGAGTGTCTCTTGATAGCGTCCTGTTTGACAGTAGATTTTTCCAAGCTGGAAAGGGAGCTCAGCTCTGACGTTGGAGCTATCCTGTTCGTCGTCAATATGGCATTTACAGGCATGTTCAAAAGCTTCCACCGCCCCTGAAATATTTCCTTGTGCTTCATGTCCAAGTCCCAGATTATACCAGGATATAAAATCATCATCTTTTACTGCCAGTGTCTTGAGAAAGCAGTCATTGGCCAAGCGGGGTCTGTTCATCATCGCGTAACAGACACCAAGGCTGTTGAGCAGGTTTACGTCCTGAGGTTGGATGGATAAGCCGCGTTTATATTCCTTGACAGCACGGGGAAGATCGCCTTCTCCATAGAAAATATCACCGCTGACATTTAAGCTCAAGGCGTCAAAGATCGTGAGCATGCCTTCTCCCAGTAAAGCTCCATGCAGCAAGGCTTTTCGGCAATTGAGCACCATTTCTGATTTTTTAAAATCGCCGAATGGAAAAAAGGCAATACCCGCCGCCACGGTACTATTGACTTTTTTGTCATGGGGTATGGATTTCAACATCTTTCTGACAAGAGAGAGCACCTTCCGGGTGTCAGTGACTGGAAGCAAAACATAGATATCATTATCTTGCCCTTTGAATTTTTTGATGTCAACCTGATTCAGGATAATTCTATCATAGATATTATCGGTGGTTTGGGAAGGATGCAGTTGGATCAAGGCGAACTGATCCAACTGCATCCAATGAGGTTGGATTCTGGTCAGGATAGCTCGATCTGAGGCGTACAAGGGATGGCGCTGGGAATTTTGCAGTGAGCGGTAGGTGCAGAAACTAAAAGGTCCTCTTTTGCAGGCAATCTGGAGGGCAAGCCAAGCTTCATCGAATATTTGTCGACTGTTAGCTTGTCTGTCATGAACTATTTCTCCTTGGCTGTACCCTACGTGGACACGTTTGAATTGTTCTCGTTTCAGAAAAGAGACGAGTAGGGGGCCAAAGTGTGCGGCAGAAGCTTCGTTACAGTTCCGGCAGGAGAAGGCAAAAACAGATTGGCCGATGTGATGCAGAGGAGCACGTTCTCCAATAAATGATTTCAGTGCTGCCGCTGCATGCCGCGCATGTCGCATCGCTTCCATGGCGGTGCGGCCCTGGGGATATATTTCCACTAAGGCCAGGCCGGCATGCTCTCCTTCGGGAAAAGTATCAAATAATGTGTTTAGATGGGCACAGTTGAGAAGACCAGTCTGCGGATCGATACCCGCCTGTTTGAGTGCCAGAAATTCTTGCTGCAGGGTGTCGCGGATCTCTTGCAACCAATCGTGACCAACCTTTTTTACCAGCAGTGAATCAATTCCCGTAACCAGGGCCACGACAATCTGCTTGTCATGAACCGAAAATGGAAACAACAGGCAGTTCGTATTGGCCACAGGTGTATGAGTTTGTGAGATATCGATGAAAATTTCCTTAAGCAGAGAACGTTGCGAGACGTCAACTGGTAAGCCGTCTATCTGACAGGTATCTTCAAG
The DNA here is from genome assembly GCA_903887485.1 of uncultured Desulfobulbaceae bacterium. Lineage (GTDB taxonomy): Bacteria > Desulfobacterota > Desulfobulbia > Desulfobulbales > Desulfocapsaceae > UBA2270. Next base: position 20,999 of record CAISPV010000095.1, read on the forward strand.
AAAATAGACATCAGTGGCAGTGGCTACTTTTTCTTTTATTACTTTGGAAAAAGGGAGGAAAAAGTTACGGAAATCCTGACGTGAAAGGCTCTGGTCGGTAGTAAATAAAGGAAAATGATGAATCACGAGAACTCACCTTGCCCCAGGAAAGTCAGCAAAGAAGTGGCCAATTCAGGGATTTCGTTGTCGGCTACTGTTCTCATATCCAGGAGGAATAAGTCATCTTCAATCCTGCCGATAACAGGGATGGGGAGTTTCCGAAATTCTTTCTCCATGGCGCTGACAGGTATATGGAGAGGTTTAAACGCAACAGCCCAGCTTGATAACCCATGTTCAGGCATGGCGCCACCACCTACACGCGACATCGTGGAACGTAAACACAGGGAACATACTGGCAGGGCGGTTTTTTGGACCCTGCGCATAAGCCTTTGGGCTCTTCTTTTTATCAGCTCAACAGGCTGGGTTAACATCCTGAGAGTAGGGACAGAGGTTAGGGCTTGATCCAGATCATAATAATTCCGTAAAACCGCCTCAAGGGCGGCTAGGGTGAACTTGTCTATACGCAGGGCACGATTTAAGGGGTTGCGTTTGATGCGGTCGATAACTTCTTTTTTCCCCACGATAAGACCAGCCTGGGGACCGCCAAGGAGTTTGTCGCCACTGAATGTGACCACATCAACTCCAGCCTTGACAATTTGCTGCACAGTTGGCTCTGGCGGTAGACCAAAAGAGGAAAGATCTACCAGGCTGCCACTGCCCAGATCTTCCATTACTTGTAGACCTTTTGCATGTGCTAGAGCCACTAAATCTTCAGCCGAAACCTCAGATGTAAAACCGATAACCCTGAAATTCGAGGTGTGGACCTTGAGTAACAGGGCAGTTTCATTATTTATGACTTTTTCATAATCAGCCAAATGGGTTCGATTGGTGGCCCCAACCTCGACCAGATGAGCGCCACTCTTGGCAATCACATCAGGAATTCTGAACGAGCCACCGATTTCAACTAGCTGGCCTCTGGAGACAATCACTTGTTTGCCACTGGCCAGGGTGTCCAGCACCAGTAATACGGCAGCGGCATTATTGTTGACAACCAGAGCGGCCTCAGCCCCTGTCAAGTCGCAGATGATTTCCTCTACTAGGCTGTATCTGCTGCCTCTCTTGCCGGTATTGAGATCAAATTCGAGGTTGGTATAATAGGCGCCGGCCTCTTGAAGGGTCTCTACCATGGGTGCGGAAAGGACAGAGCGGCCAAGATTGGTATGAATGACAACGCCCGTGCCATTAATAACTCGTCGGAGATTCATCTGGCTTTTTAAGGTGATAGCCGCAAGAAGCCGCTCGTCCCATTGTTCGTGACTTAACAGGACGCAATCTTTGTCATCTGTTAAGATACGTTGTCGTTCTGAATCTATGCAATGACGGACCGCCAGTTTAATAAGCCGGGCAGGGATCGATCCTGTCCTGTCCACTAAGCCGGCAAGGCATTCATCAATTTTTGGTAAGGCGCAAAGAAGTTGTTTTTTGTCAGTCATAAGGTCATGCGCTCAAGAGGTAAGAGGATAGAATGATACAACACTGGTTCGTTAAATACAGAATAACGATCAGCTATGTTACGGTTTCTACAGGCTAAAAGCAAACAATTTTCATAGAGAATGAACAAGATAGCGCCAATAAAAGAAAAAAAGTGATAAAGATGGTGTTGGCGTTACTTATAGTGTTATTTTGATTGACATGGGATAAATGATTGAGTAGTTTGCCGCGGTCGCCGGGTGCGGCACATTTGATGTGAACCATCCGACGGAGTAGAGAAGTTATAGAGCAGTAAAAGCAGAGCAGTAAAAAGAATGACCGTGTTGAG
>CAISPV010000096.1 GCA_903887485.1 uncultured Desulfobulbaceae bacterium
CGACAGGCCCTCTCGAAGGCACTAACAATAAAATCAAGACCATGCAGAGAAAAGCCTATGGTTACAGAGATATGGAATTCTTCAAACTGAAAATAATGGCCCTTCATGAAACCAAGTACGCTTTAGTCGGATGAACCATAATTTCATTTTATTTCTCTCTCCTTGCCTGTCGTTGTGGCATTGGCCTTGCTGTTTGTGCGCAGTCACGGCCAGCAATCACGCATTCCATCTCAATGACACCATTGTCATGCAGATACGCTTTGAAGAAAGGTTTATCCCATAGACCACACCAGCAGATACCCGTTGACTTGTTGCGCCTCCATAATTCTCTTGCTGTCCATCCAGCCGCCTTCAGTGCTTGACGATGTTCTTGCAGCCACTCCAGGGCAACGGGTGACATCTGTCCCTTTTGGGGGGTAGGTTCTTCCATGGTCGGTTTTTCTGTTTTTTCACTACTTGCGACAATGACAGTTGCGACAGTTGCGACAGTTCGCAAGCTTTTGGTCTCAGGTGTCGCAGAAGTCGCAGGTGTCGCAGTCGCAACTTGTCCAGAATCAATAATCCAGTCACGCAGGCCCATGGTCAACCCTCCAATAATGCAGGATTGATTTCAACTTTTTTGCGCTGTTTATCTTTTACAATTCGGACGCGCCCGGCTTCGCTCAGTTCTTCCAGTGCTATATCAAGAATGGCCTTTGTTCTGGTACAGTTTGGCCCCTCCCTTTGAATATCCCTTGTCGATACCCCCACAACTTTATTTTGTTTGCAGTATCCTTTCAGCCAGGCATCCAGCTTGACCGCATTATTCACGCCAGCATCAAGGGCAATCTCACCCATGAAACGCCGGGCCTCGTACAAGTGCCACCCGGCAACCGCCGCCGCCGATTTCATATGGTCTGGCCCAATGGCTCCTTCTATTCCATTCTCGAATAGGTGAAACAACGCCGCCAACCGCGCCGCATTATCAGCCGCTTTGCTGGCAACGTCCTTTGTCTCTGCCATATCCCGCCCAGGTCTCAACTCTGCCTCAACATCATCATGGAACGCCACCCATACCTTCTTCGCATCTGGTGACAGTTCCAGCATGACCGGGGCAAGTTCGCCATTTTCATTGAACGCCAAAGGATTATCAAGAAGAGTTCCAAGCCGCCGATGGAATTTAGCCAGTTGCGGCCAGTTTTCTGGTGATTCTTGGAACATCCTGCCGCCTTGTGTGCTTTCAGGCCAGGCAACCAAGAACCGGGCAAGAAAGCCGATACCACGGGCCAGCCCCTTTGAAGAATCAAGAAAGGCTTTTACGGTTTCGGCCTGAACAGCAAGCCCCATGGTCAACCTCACGCCGCGTACAGTGTAAGAAGGGGCAGTCCGCCGGTCGATTCTCAAAGTTTCCGCATCCCATAGCCCGTTTAAAAGTGCCATATTCCTCATAGCTGATTCTTTGCCCATGGCATGACCTCCGAACACGATACCAGCCTCAGAAGACAGAACGCCACCCACGGGCCACTTGTGAGCCAACCTGTAAGCCGTTTCCTCAGGTGTTGAATCACCAAACAACAATTGGGGAATTTTAGGCTGTTTGGGTTTATCTGATTCAAAATCAATCGCTTGTTTTTTCAGATCATCGGTGGACTTTCCGCTTTTGCTTGCAGCAGTGACAGCCGCCAACAATCCGGCTTTTTTTGATTCCCAGACTGCTAATTCTGCCGCAAATTTTTTAAGGTCAGGTTTCGCCGCTTCTACCTGTTCAGCTTCCCATTGTTTGACTGGTTTTGAAAAGAATCCATCAACGGTCGTTTTTCGTTCCCCTGAATCTGCTATCGCCAGCAAAAAAAGACTTGTAGGGCCATCAAGCTTATTGGCACGCCGCACATCAACCAGCCCTTGTGCTACGATAGAGACAACGGCCAGGGCAGAACACGCGCCAAGGGCAACAGGGCATTGCACAAAGTCCACCACCTCCTTGACTGCTTCGCCGATAATGCCGGGCAGTGCATTCAAAGGGTATGGGTCAGCCTGTTGATGTGTTGTCAGCGGTAAAGGATCCGGCCATTCTTCATTTTTGCCCTTTGGTGCTGCACCTGCCAGTTCCCGCGCCGTCGCAATCATAGCCCTGATACCATCCGCGCCCAGTTCATTCAAAACATCCCTGGCATCAGCCTTTTTACCCATGGCCGGGATTGCCCACTTGCCGCCGATAGCAGCAGCCGCTTTTATGGCCGCCTCTTTGCCGGGATTACTCCCATCTTCCTTCTGGTCGTCATCGCCAATGATGATGATTTCCGCCAATGGTGCAAGCCGTCTGATCTCCTTGGCGACCGCCTCCAGGTTACCAGCACTCAGGGCGGCAACACCCGAACAGCCCATAACATCGCAGACAGCCGCGACCGTCACGACACCTTCACCAATGACGATTAAACCAGTTGCACCGCTGATCTTGCCAATAGGATAAAAACAGCCGGATATTCTGCCACCGCTCAAAAAGTCCTTGGAGCCATCAACATCGATTGCCTGAAGACTGGTAATCTTCCCGTCGCTGGAATAAATCGGGACTATCAGAGCCTCCAGCCAGCCCCTTTGAGGCCATGCACCACAACGGACAAGGTCACCAAGATTGACACCTTTTTTGATATAGTATTGATGTTTTGCCGGGTCTTCTTTGGCGTTCTCGTATATGGTCGCTGCTACCAGCGCGCGCTCTGCATGGTCTTTTTTCCTGCTTTCTTCGGCCTGTTTTCTGGACTCTTCAACCTGTTTATTGAAAGCTGATCTCTCCGCCAGGGTGAAGGTCTTACACCTATCAGCCTGCCAAGTTTTAGAAAAGTTGCTGGAGTAATCGCCGTAAACACCGCCCAGGCCATCGGAAAACATTTTTCCCCATCCGGCGGTATTGCCCGGCGGTTTACCAATTCCGGGAAAACGAAAAATAACTCCAGGGGTGATGTGCTCAGGGGGTGTCATTCCTTCTTGCTGAATGTCGTCTCTGAATGAATTGAGATTGTCCATCAATCGCGTACCTCATGCCGGTATGAATCGGCGCAGGGGCCGCACAAATAGGCAGAACAATAAGTCCCATCAGGCCGAACAAAGAAGACGTAATCGATTGAGCCGCATTTCAAGCCGCAATCGGCGCAGGTTGCCCATACTGGAGAAGTGAAGGCGTGATATTGCAAGAGCTGGTATTGTTGCTGTGTTGCGGGTTTTGTGGTATTATGGCCTAAGTTTTTGGAAGCCCCTTTGTCCTGATCGGCCAGATCATTACCGGACATTGGGGCTTTGTCGTTGGCGGTCATGATTTACACCAACCGCTTGGCTCTTGATTCCAGCCAGACAATAAAAGGAGTTACGGGGTAACCAACCTTTCGGCCAATAGTGACCCGCTCTTGTGGGCCGTCACCGCTTGCGTCAAGGTTTGCTATGGTTTTTGGGGAGATTATGCCGCCTGTGAATTCTCCAACTTTTTCACGGGCAACAATAGATGACGGCCATCGGGCCGCAAGGTGGGAGAGATCGACTTTTTCCATGGTGGTACCTCTTTTGGTTGTGCTGGTTTAATTGCCAGCGTTTGCCTAAGAGATACATCAGGAAGAAAGATAAATATTGAGGTATGGGTACTCACCCTTTCACGAAAAAAGGGTGGTGCTGTTTATGAAAAGAACACAAATACAGCCTATTAACTGTGACGTTTTTTTTGAATAATTATTCTGATCGCTTAGGGGCTCCACCTGTTTTGAAAGGGTTTATTGTCTTTGCAATTCGCCCATAAGCATTGCCGGTTTCCCCGGGGTAGTTCTTTTTGAGCCAGCTTGTTATCGCGCTGATTGATCCACCTGGTCGCTCTTGTATTTTTTCAACAGGATTTCCGAGTTCTTTTTTCTCGAATAAGGCCATCCATGCTTCTATTGCTATTTTTAGTTCTTTGGAGTGGAATTCATTTTCTTCATCAAGGCATGGTGGTGTCGATTTGGTGGAACCTTCCTGTGCCATGCCTAAAAGATCGGGGTCTAGGTTGGCGACATCTTCAGCCAGGACAACAACGGAACAAAGAGAAAAAGACGTGTTCGCACGTAAGAGGATATCCTTTCCATCATTGCTGATAAGTCGATCGCACCTGGCGTCCCCAGACCCCGCGCAATAACCTTGTCCAACACGACGAGTAAGACCCGCGCAAATATCTATTGCTGGAAGACGGGCATAACCTTTGGTCGACCCAACTTCAACCCAGACCGACAGGGGCAAGGCCCCAGCAGCCGCCATTTGGAACAGGTCGTTTTCGGCCTTGCCCCATCGTTTAGCCAATTCCGGCAGCGTAAAGAAAATTCTCATCTTTTTGCACCTCCCAAAGTGCGCCCATGAAGAAAAATCCAGGGAAAGCAGGTGGGGCCTGCCTTTCGGGTGCTACCCTATCCCCGGAATAGATGTAAAATTTTATCCTGCCACCTCAAGCCGTTGCACTGCCGCTCTCATAGAGTTTTCACCGATATGAGCATATCGGGCCGTGAGTTTTAAATCAGAGTGTCCGAGTAGTTCTTGAACGGTGTAAATATCAGTGCCACTTTCCACCAACCAAGAGGCGAAGGTATGACGCAAGGTGTGGAAGGTTACGCGCTGCCGCCGGTCGGTAATGCCCTCATTCAGCCCCAGCTTGTCAACTGCCCGGGTGAAGGTGTCAGACGCTTGCACGATCTTCTTACCGTTGCGGCCAGGGAATACCAAGGCTGCAGGTGCGCTCTTTGTTCGGGCTTGCAGCATGGCCTTGACGGACTCTGTCATAAATGCGGGCCGGTTCTTGTTGCTCTTGGTATCCTTGAGTTGTAACACGCCCCCGGAAAGGTCAACATCTGCCCAGGTGAGGGAAAAGACTTCACCCGCCCTCATGCCGGTATGAAGAGACAGCAGGGCCATGTCGTGAACATCTCGGCTTATGGCGGTGATCTCGGTCAGTAGGGCAGGGGCCTCTTCTCGTGACAGGTAGCGCAAACGCTTATTGTCGGTAACGGGTCTTTTTACTTTTCCAGCGGGGCCAGCCGGATTTTTTCCAGAGTAAAGATCATTGGTCGTGGCATAGTTGAAGACTTGTCTGATAACAGCCAGAGCATAGATGATTGACCGCCCAGCTCGGCCAGCTTTGGCCATATCCTTTTTTATTTTTTCCAAGTGAATGGGGGCAATGTCACTCAAAGGCTTACCGCCAATTATCGGACTCACCCAAAGACGAAAAAGGCTTTCTTCGCTTTTCCATGACCGGGGGTTTCTTCTGTTTGCTTGTGTGTGTGGAAGGTATTTGGTTTGAAAAATTTCTGAAAAGGTCAGTCTTGCCAATGCCTCTTGTTTTTCGAGCTCTACTTCCTGGACGCGTTGCGCTTCCTGTCTTTGGCGTTCAGTATCTGCAAGGTCTTTTTCTTCTTTCAATGTTCGTGGGCCGGTTCTTTCCCGCTGGTTCTCCTTCAGGTCAGCGCGTTTTTTGTTCGCCTTGTCCTCGTTCATACCCTCACTTGCCCAGCCGACAGGCTCTTCGATCATCTTTCCATCAAGTTTAAAATAAATGGTGTAGTAGCGGTCTGGCGCGTTTCTTGTCCCATAACGACGCGTCGCGTGCTCCCTGTACCTTACACCAGGATATTTACTCTTGATCCACCTTGCCATGATATGAACCTCCCATAAGCCTTGAATATTGGCCATTCTGAAAAGTTGTCCAACTCCTGTCCAACCTTTTTCATGATTTTAAGTGTGCTTATAGGAAGGATGATAAAGCAAAAATCCTTTATTGTCAATCAATTGTGATCTTATGGGAAAAAGCGGGAAGGTGACAAAAACAGATTCGTAATCAGTAGGTCTGCGGTTCGACTCCGCATATCGGCTCCAATTGTAACGTTAGTGTCCGAAATTATTTATAGTTTTTTGTTTCAAAAAGCCTTTTCCTTCGAAACTGGTACAAAGTACTGGTACAAAGAAGGAAGAGGCTTTTTTTATGGCAATTCGCATCGCGTCCCATCTTTACTTGAATCCTTATGGTGTTTATCATCTCAGGCTCAATGTCATTAACTTAAAGAACCGGTTTGTACGTCTGGCTGTAATTACAATAAGTTGGTTTGTTTTTGAGGTGTTAAGTTAATGACATTGACATTGAATTGTTAATGGTGATATCCTCATTCGTGCTACTCTTTACAAGAGCATACGTTTAACTATTCCCCTGAATGATGGCCAGCTACACGATCTGTACGCCCCCAATTTTCTCGCATTATATTTTTTGGAATCTGTGATATCTTTACCAGCATGAAAATAGATTCCTCCATAGCCGCCATTTTTGAAGTTGAACAAAAGACCAAGGTTGTATGCCCTCTCTTTACCAGTGGTGTCTCTGCTGGCTTTCCTTCACCTGCCGATGACCATATAGACAGAAAACTTGACTTGCATGAGCTGTTGATTCAGCATCCAGCAGCAACTTTCTTTGTGAGGGTTGCCGGTGAATCCATGAAGGATGCAGGGATAAACCATGGTGATATTCTGGTTGTTGACCGATCTCTTGAAGCAACGAGCGGAAAAATTGTCATCGCTATCGTTAATGGAGAACTGACAGTGAAAAGATACGTTCAAAACAACACATCTTGCCAGTTGGTTGCTGCAAACCCCGATTACCCACCTGTTGAGATTACCGAAGCTACCGATTTCAGTGTTTGGGGAGTGGTCACCAGCGTTATTCATCAATTCTAACCGGTTTGTTCAATGAAGAAAGTCTTCGCCCTCATTGATTGTAATAATTTTTACGCTTCATGTGAGCGACTGTTCCGGCCAGAGCTGAACGGTCAGCCGGTTGTTGTACTCTCTAGTAATGACGGTTGTATTGTTGCACGGTCAAATGAGGCTAAGGTTCTTGGTATTCCTATGGGAGAACCTTTGTTCAAGGTCAAGCATTTGATTACCAGGAACAATGTTCATGTTTTTTCATCAAACTATGCGCTGTACGGGGATCTCTCGCACCGAGTAATGGATGTCTTGCGACAAATGGAGGCAGACGTTGAGGTTTATTCAATTGACGAGGCATTTATATCACTACCGGTAACGAAAGTCTGGAACCGAATTAAATATGCAGCGGAACTCAGAGAGAAAATAAGAAAACAGGTCGGTATTCCCGTATCTATTGGTATTGCCACAACCAAAACGCTGGCCAAGATCGCTAATCGAGTAGCAAAGAAAGAGGCACAATTCAATGGTGTCTTCGATCTTGCTGGCAACAGTCAAATAGACCAGGTTCTGGAAAAGACCGATGTCAATGATGTTTGGGGAATTGGCAGACGTTCTACTGAGAAGCTGAATAACCGTCGTATCTATACTGCCCTTGATCTCAAGCGGGCCGATGAAGCATGGGTCCGCAAGCAGTTGACCGTTGTTGGGGCTCGTACTGCCATGGAACTGAACGGGATTTCATGTATATCGCTTGAAAATGCTCCCTCGTGTCCAAAATCGATTATTACATCAAGATCATTCGGACATCCAATTACTGACCTCGACAACCTCAGAGAGGCAGTCATCAGTTATGTCTCAATAGCTGGGGAAAAACTTAGGAAACAAGGTGTTGAAGCCGATACTCTGAATCTATTTGTTACAACTAGGCCATTTGACGAACAGGCCAGTTATTCCAACAATCAGACGATTACTCTGCGTCAGCCCACATCTTCAACACCAGAGCTCATAACCGCCGCCATGCAGTGCCTCAAATCGTTATACAGACCTGGTTGTCGATATCGAAAGATTGGTGTCATGCTTGCCGGTATCACAAATCATAGATACAGGCAGCAGGATTTGTTTTCGTTCTCACAGCCAACAGTGAAAGAAGATAAACCGTTGATGACCGCACTGGACAAGATCAACGACAAATGGGGTCGTTGTACCATTCAGTATGGTATTACGACAGCTGAAGATAAACCATGGTCAATGCAACAGACACGAAAGTCACCCGCTTATACCACTAATTGGCTGGAGCTACCTGTGGTCAAGACGGCGAGTTTGTCATGAAATTTGACTGGACAACCCTTATTGGATTAATCGCTGCCATCTGTACGACCTGTTCATTTTTACCGCAGGTGATCAAAATATTGAGATCAAAAAGGACCAAAGACGTTTCTCTCCTGATGTATGCCATTCTCACTACAGGATTGTTCCTTTGGCTGATTTATGGATTTATAATCAAGGATTTCCCATTAATTCTGGCAAATTGTATTAGTCTCACACTCTCTCTATGTGTCCTGGTTCTTAAAATAAGACATGGATAAAGATGACAACTAGATGATGCAGAAACTTTTAATCTTAAAAAAGTTACGGAGAGCCTCAGGCGGCAGCATAAAGGGTATCGCGCCCGGAGTGGAAATCTTGTCGGCTGGAATAAGTGATTAAAAAAACGTCATATAAATATAAGTAAAAAGCCGTTGGCAAAGCAGGTAATCCCGGCAATTCCCATTAGAATTCCTATATACCAGACCAGCTTTTTTTTCATTAAAGCCGCAATTGAGGAGAGGAGAATCGCTATCTGGAGAAAGATAATTGCGATACCGAAAACTTGAGCGTGTTTCTTGGCATCATCACGAATTGTCTCGAGGCGCTTTGCTTCTTTTTCTATGGCAATTTTCTCTAAATTATATTTTTCGATCTTGTTAGCATAGGTTGAAATCTTCTTTTTATGGGACTCAAGTGCTTTGGGTGATAATTCATCGCCTTCCTCAAGCTCAAGCTCTAGGCGTTCCTTTTGAATTTCATAGAGGTAAGTTTTTATACTCTTTGCCTGATAATAGGCCCATTGGTTGGCCGCTTCGGTTTGACTCATCACAGACCGCGTTGAAAACGAACCACCCTTAAATGTTGCAAGAGTGGCGCACACTGCTAGTATCACGGTCGTGAGTGCCAAATAATTCAACCAAGGCTCTTTCTTTTCTTCAGCCATAGATTCTATTCTCCCGGCAGCTAAAATTCATTCATCAAAACTGACATCTTCATTAGCGCTCCACACAAATTAAATCCTAAAGTGGACCCCTGAGTCAAGGCAAAAAAACACTAAGTTTAAGCTGTACATTCAACGGTCGCGGTAGGGACACCAGTTACCTGACGCCCCGCACAGATCCGTACTTGCAGAACTACTGCATACGGCTCCTGCCAAGGGTATTGATGTAAAACCGCTCTTGCGGAAGCGGATGGACTACCCTGCATGGTGGTAGGTATTTCTTGACCAGTCTGCTGAACCGGGACCATGGCAACCTATGCCGTTGACTTCTTCGCATCAGTGCGTACCGTCAAGCGCGGCTCAACTCGCTGCGAAAGGAATTTAGTCGGCACATGTTACCCGGCACCGCGTAGTAGTTGAAATATCCCTGAACCACTCGGCCCAGCCATCGCCCTACAACCGGTATCGGTTCATGGCGTCGTCGCTCAATGTCATCACGGATGACTGCCAGCGATGCACGCATCCGCTTCTTGATAGTCAGCTTGACGATCTTAAAGCCGCCGCTTCCATCAACTATCTTTCACCGGCTTTTGCAGCCGCACTAAGCGCTCAAGGAACCCCATCTTCCAGTAGGTGAAAAAAGATGCTTCACTATGCCGAAACAATTTCATGGAGGCAAGGCATAGATGAAACACGATCAACCCGAGAGCAAGCTGGCAAAACGTCAGTATTGGCAGGAGCATATCGAATCCTGGAAGAGAAGCAAATCCTCATCTTGGTAAATAATAATTGTATTAAATAGGTGGGTGCATTAAATTTAACGAAACAAGAGGCTGATTTATTGGAGCTGCATACAACATAGTATTACGCTAGGAGATATTTATGAAAAGAAATGTTGGTGTTGCCGACATGCTGGTACGATTACTAATTGCCGCTGTCCTTTTTTATATTGGTTTTTTTGATAACCCCATCGTCTCAGCGGGGACTTCCCAGACAATCGTCAAATTTATTACTATATTACCACTTGCGACAGGACTTCTCCGATTTTGTCCCTTATACTCACTTGTCGGCCTTGACACCTATAGTAAATGCTGCGACAAATAGTCGGTTCCCATCCCGAAAGTCTTTTCGCATATTTCCCCCATCACAGAAATCTTCAAACATCGCGACCTACCTTGATGATCTAGAGTTCGGCATCAATCTTAGCTCCCAGTAATGGGTTGATTGCCGGGTTTATTGTCACCCTCCCTCCTCAGGATGTGCCGCTGAGATCCGTGGTGTAAATGACAGTTTTGTTTCGACCGCTTCTTTTTGCCTGATAAAGGGCGGTGTCAGCGTTTTGAATTATTTTCTCTGTTGTGTTGGCTGTGTATTGATCGAATGCGGAGACCCCCATGCTCAAGGTACACTTGATACGCTGGTCTTCATAAATAATCACCCGTTCCTCCATGGCTTTCCTGATCCTTTCCGCAACTTCCCAAGCTTTCTGTATTGATGCTTCCGGCATAATGAACATGAACTCTTCACCCCCATAGCGAGCCGACGAATCATAGTCTCTTGTCTGCTCATGAAGCACTTTTCCCATTTCAGCCAGAACGTAATCCCCAGCTTGGTGGCCATAGGTGTCGTTGACTTTTTTGAAGAAATCAATGTCGATTATAATACAGCACAACTCCTCTTCAAGTCGGACGGCTTTCAGTACCGCCAGTTCAAAGAGATGCATCAAAAACCGCCGATTATAGACATGGGTCAGTTGATCCTTGGTCACCAGATCTTTGATATTTTTGCGCATGACTTCAAAATTTCCTGCCAATTCCCCTATCTCATCAGAACCATTGGTTAAGCTCAATTCGTTGGAATAGTTAAAGGCAATAATGTCCTTGGTTGATTTGGTAAGTGCCTTGATTGGCGCCGAAATTCTGTTAGCCAAAATGAGAATAACCCAGAGCGAACACCAACCAATAACAAACATGGCCGTTATGATCCGGTTTTTAAGGGCGACAAGATTGGTGATAAAATAGCTATTGGGGAGAATATACGTCAGGTCTGCCCCAAAAAGGGTCTCTGGAAGACGATACGCCTGCCCGGCGTCTCCCATATCGAGATGCTGTTGCCCGGCCTTAAACGGTGGGATGCTGGCATATTCCACCGGGGCGGGCTGCCCTTCAATGGCGGTAAACACTGCGGGGATGACCGGCCTCTCTTTTTCTGTGATATAGAGAGTTGCTTGGTTAATGGTCAATAGAGATCGCAATAATTTTGTTAAAGCCGCCTGATCGACCTCCACAAGCAATGAAACATCGCCGTTACCCGCCGCTGTAAAGGCAAGCAAATAAAGCTTGTCATCCAAGGTGAATATCTGGGAAGTATCAGAGGCCACCATTTTTTTCAGGATCGGCAGGATAGCAGGATCCCATGATTTATCTGACAGTGAGGTTAACTGACGATTGCGAAAGTCATAGAGCAATATTTCATGAAAAATCGGCTCCTGTGAGGCAAGTGACCGCAACAAGTGTCCAGCCTCCTCGCCCTTGATCGTCTGGCTCATTATGGCCATTAAGTCAGGGGAGAGGATCTGGTACATCTTTTCGATTTTATTGTTGAATTTGGCGGTTACTCGAAGGACAAGCTGAGTGTTGTCAAGATTTACTATCTGATTTAAGCTCTGTTTCGTGCTTTCAGCAAAGGTATGGTACGTTATCACGCCAAAGACCATAAGAGTTCCGGCAACAACTGACGCAAAACTGCTTATCAATTTGCCCCGTAATTTCATCTTCAACCATCCTTTGCAATAAGTTCTCTGCGTATCACTGCAACAACCGTATATTGCCAGAAGTATTTCTATCGTCTAATGATACTCATACCCTCAAAATAAGGCGACTATTTTTCAGTAATGTCCGTAGAGACTTGCATGTAATTTTTTTATTTTTCTACAGAGCTTTTTGTTTTGTCGTCGTGGTCACGCGGATTGAGCAGCAGCAAACTGCAAGGCTTTGTTGCGAATCTGGTTGCGCAACTGAGACGCACACAGAGAATGGATACGGGTTCGTTATGTTTTTTGCGACAAGATGGGTGAATAATAATATGAATTTGGGGTTTTAGAGGGGTGAACAAGCCCATTTTTTTGTCGCATTTTACAAGAGAGATCCATTTTTTTCTTGTTTCAAGCCCTTCCGGTGTGTGTTATACACAATATGAACAGCAGGGAGATTATAAAACAGCTTGAAGATGATGGCTGGATGTTGCGTGGGGTGAAGGGTTCACACCATGTTTTTACCCATCCATCAAAGCCAGGTTACATCAGCGTTCCGCATCCAAAAAAGATCTTGGCCCCGGATTGGTAAGCAAACGGCTGAAACTGGCTGGAATAAAATAGGAGAATATCATGAAACTTAAATACCCAATTGCCATAGAACCAGGGAGTGAATCTCAAGCCTTTGGGGTTATTGTCCCCGATCTGCCCGGATGTTTCTCTGCTGGCGACACACTTGATGAAGCCGTTGAAAACAGCAAAGAGGCTATTACTTTGTGGATTGAGACAGTGCTTGACGATAACGGCACCGTTCCCTCTCCAGGTCTTCTTGCAGAGCATATTAAAAATACTGAATACTCAGGGATGTTGTGGGCAGTGGTAGAGATTGACGGCGTCCTGCTTGACAACACGTCCGAACGTGTCAATATCAGCGTCCCACGCCGGATGCTCTCCCGGATCGACAATTATGCCTATACCCACGGAGAGACTCGTAGCGGATTTCTTGTCAATGCGGCACTCGAACGGATCGTTCACGGGTAAGCTTGGTATAAGATGGTTTGCCGATTGATACGAGGGAGAAGGGTGAATAACAAGTTCCAAAGATTGACCAACCTAGTTTAGGCTGGTACAAAACACTGGTACAAAGTTGCTCTCAAGAATAAATATTCGAAGAAATAAGGCTGTAATTTCGGCATATTACAAATGGGGATTTCGTTCTGCTTCGACTCCGCATGTCGGCTCCAGTATTTAAAGGGTTTGCGAGGTTTCTTGCAAGCCCTTTTTCCATTCAAAACATCCACGCAACATCCACACTTATTTGGTGGATTTACGGTGATACAGAGGGAAGCTGAAACAATTTCAAATTCATAACTTTTCATATGAACATTATCCTCATAGAAAAACAGGAGATCCAAGGGGCCAGGGTGCTGCTTGTTGATCGCCAGGCTAAACATCTGGTCAAGGTGCTGCAGGTACAGCCAGGTGATACTGTCCGGATTGGCATCATTAACGGGCCAAAGGGTTGCGGCAAGGTTGTGGCCCTTGCTGTCAGGTTCCCTTTTCAGGTGGAGCTTGAAGTAGAGTTTGCTGAAGATGTGCCTGAAAAACCGCCCATCGACCTGCTCCTGGCCCTTCCCCGGCCCATCATGCTCAGACGTATTTTCAGTCAGGCTGCGGCCTTGGGGGTGGGTGCCATTTTTATCACTAACGCCCAGCGGGTGGAGAAGAGTTTCTGGAGCGCCACCCTGCTGAATGAAGAGGAGTATCGCCCCCATCTGCTGCAGGGCCTTGAACAGGCCGTCGATACCAGAGTGCCGGATGTTTCTGTTTATGAACGATTCAAACCCTTTATCGAGGATGTGCTCCCAGGCAGGATGGAGGGCTATAGTCATCTTTTGATTGCTCATCCTAACAGTCCAAATACCCTGAAAACAGTGATGACGGAAAGGCCTGAACGGATTCTTCTGGCTGTTGGCCCGGAGGGTGGCTGGATTGATTATGAGATTGACAGATTCGCGGAATGCGGTTTTACAGCATTTTCTATGGGGGAACGGATTTTAAAGGTGGATACAGCGGTGGTGGCCTTGCATGGACGGTTGTCTGAGCATCGAGAGAGCTTTTCTTGAGCTGTGCTGTTCCGGTTTTAATTGAGTACTAATCCCACCAAGGTTTTGATTGCAGAGAAAGATAAATTCCAGAGAATTGCCGCCAACAGGAGAAAAAATGTCGAAATTAAGCCTTAAACCACTGGCCGGATACAATCCTTTTTCGGGACCGGTGGTCACAGTGATTATGGATGGGGTGGGAATCGGGCCTGAGAATGAGAGCAATGGGGTGTTTATGGCCTATACTCCGGTACTGGATGAGCTTCTGCAGGGCGAGCTTGTAACCCGTCTGAAGGCGCACGGTACCGCCGTGGGGTTGCCATCTGACGGCGATATGGGAAACTCTGAGGTTGGCCACAATGCCCTGGGGGCTGGTCGGGTCTTCGCGCAGGGGGCAAAGCTGGTGAGCGCGGCCCTGAAGAGTGGTGCGGCCTTTAGCAGCAGGGCCTGGCAGGAGGTTCTCGGGCGCACGTCAACAGGAGGCACCCTGCATCTGATTGGCCTGATCTCGGATGGGAATGTGCACAGCCATGTGGATCATCTCTATGCCCTGCTGGATCAATGTGTCCGGGATACTGTTCTGCGGGTCAGGGTTCATGGTTTGATTGATGGCCGCGATGTGGGGCCAAAAAGCGCCCTGGATTATTTCGCTCCCCTGGAGCAGAGATTGCGGGAGTTGTCGGTGGCGGGCCGTGACTACCGCGTTGCCTCTGGTGGTGGCAGGATGATCACGACCATGGATCGCTATAACGCTGACTGGTCGGTGGTTGAGCGGGGCTGGAGGGCCCATGTGCTGGGGGAAGGCAGGCCTTTTCCTTCTGCCTGTGATGCCATCCAATGCTATTATGACGAAGATCCCGCCATGACCGATCAGTATATGGAAAGCTTTGTGGTGGTTGAGGACGCAAGGCCGGTCGGGATCATGGAAGACGGGGATGCGGTCATTCTTTTTAATTTCCGGGGCGATCGGGCCATCGAGATCTCGCGGGCATTTGATGAACCAGAGCTGACGGAGTTTGACCGGAAGCGGGTTCCTGATCTTTTTTACGCCGGGATCATGCAGTATGATGGTGATGCCCATATACCTGCCCACTATATAGTAGAACCGCCGGCCATTGACCGGACGCTTGGGGAATATCTCTGCGCGGCCGGGATTTCTTCCTATGCCATTTCTGAGACCCAGAAGTTCGGCCATGTGACCTATTTCTGGAATGGCAATAAATCAGGATATATTGATGAAAAGCTGGAGACCTATGTAGAGGTTCCATCGGATAAGGTGACCTTTGATCTGCGGCCCTGGATGAAGGCGGCGGAGATCACCGACAGGGTAGTTGCTGCCATTGCCAGCGGCAGCTATAAATTTATCCGTCTCAATCTTGCCAATGGCGACATGGTTGGGCATACCGGGGTGCCGATTTCGGTGCGGATCGCCGTGGAAACCGTGGATCTGTCTCTTGCGAGGATCCTTGTTGCCCTGGAAAAGGTCGGTGGCATTGCCCTGATAACTGCTGACCATGGAAACGCCGATTGTATGTGGACTGACAAAAATGGCAAGCGCTCAGCCATGGTGGCCCATACCCGGAATCCGGTACCGTTGATCATCAAGGATTATAACTGCAAGAACAGCTTTCAGCTCAGTCATCTTGAGCAGCCTGGATTGTCCAACGTTGCCGCGACCATCTGCAATCTGTTGGGATTTGAGGCTCCAGAAGATTATGACCCCTCGTTGCTCATGTTGTCATGAATAGGGAAGTTTTTGTTTGTTGGTTGAAGCTGTTTTGGGGGTGTGAAAAAATGCAATAAAATGAACAAGTTATGAAAAAAATGAATATTTTTATTTTTTTCTGGTTTTTCATGATGCAATTTGCTATAAAAAAATAACGTATCTATTGTGTGGTGTTTTCACTTGACAATAGTGTGGCCATATAAAACAGATAGTATTGTGTGGATCTCGCTTTTTGTTGGTTTAAATTGCTACACAGCACAAAAGTAGTTTGATTACATTCTTAGGAGTTAAAGGGTATTATGTTAGAAGGCACAGTAAAGTGGTTTAATGAGTCCAAGGGTTTTGGTTTTATCGAGCAAGATGGTGGCAAGGATGTTTTCGTACACTACTCTGCGATTGCTTCCGAAGGCTTCAAGACCTTGAACGAAGGCGACAGGGTTCAGTTTGAAATTACAGAAGGCCCTAAAGGACCTGCTGCTGCCAACGTGC
>CAISPV010000097.1 GCA_903887485.1 uncultured Desulfobulbaceae bacterium
ATCGACAGGCCCTCTCGAAGGCACTAACAATAAAATCAAGACCATGCAGAGAAAAGCCTATGGTTACAGAGATATGGAATTCTTCAAACTGAAAATAATGGCCCTTCATGAAACCAAGTACGCTTTAGTCGGATGAACCAATTTTGGCAGCATCGAGGCATGGCTGAAGGATTTCAAGGCTGTCGGGGCCATGCGCGGGATTTGCTGGGCCGTTCTCTACCAGGACAATGTCAACGGCAGGCTCTTTAACTGCTGGATCAATAAGCATGATGCAGGGCATCCGGCTGGCTGCATGCCGATACTGGTCATGGATGTCTTTGAACATGCCTTCATGCTCGATTACGGCCTGAAACGGGCCGATTATATTGAGGCGTTTTTCAAAAACATTGACTGGAAAGCGATCGAGGCCCGGCTTAAGTAGACGGAACAAAGATCGAGGAGCAAAATCTACATTCTTTTACGGAGGAAATATGAAGGCCTTAATTTTAAGTGCGGACCATTTTGAGGACTCTGAGTTGCTGGTTCCTTACTACCGGCTGAAGGAGGCGGGCGTTGAAGTCGTCGTAGCCTCCCTGAGCCGCGGTGCCATCACGGGCAAGCACGGCTACGAAGTGGCCGTGGACAAGACCTTTGACGAGGTCAATCCTGACGACTATGCAATCCTGATCCTGCCCGGGGGCGCGGCACCGGCGGTGGTGAGACACGAGCCGATGGCGCTGGAGATCGCTCGGAAATTTTTCACGGGGAACAAACCGGTTGCCGCCATCTGCCATGGACCGCAGATCTTGGTCAGCGCCGGCCTTTTGCAAGGGCGACGCGCCACCTGCTACAAGTCGGTGGCGGATGAGCTGAAAGAGGCCGGCGCGCTCTATGAGGACCGGGAGCTGGTTGTTGACGCCAATCTGATCACGTCCCGGCAACCGGCCGATCTCCCCACGTTCATGCGCGAGATCATGAAACATCTCCGGCTTTAACTTGCCGTCCCGGCGAAATTGGCGGGAGCAATCACATGAATCAAGATACTGTTATGCTGATGGCACAAACGGCATCGAACGCGCCCCCGTGGGGCAAACTAACGAAGAAGGTGTCGTTATGAAAGGAGGTAAACAATGAGCACGATTACAACGATAGACGGAATGCAGATCTATTATAAGGACAGGGGTAGAGGACAGCCAGTGGTGTTCAGTCACGGCTGGCGGCCCCTCAGTGCAGCTAGCTGGGGAGGCTCAGAGCTGTTCCTGGCCGCCAGCGGTATCGCTGGCATTGCCCATGGCCGGTCGAGCCAGTGGCGTGCCCCCACGCGTCGTGATCATGCAGGCGGCCACGACTTCTAACAATCAGGCCAGCCAATTTTATGCGTCACCACCATCACCAACCGTAAGGAGATCAAAATGAACAAAAATGACACAACCAGTTCTTCAACCGTGCTTGATCGTCGCAGTTTTCTTGTTGCATCCGCCGGTACCGCTGCCTGGATCGCTATGGGTGGTCTTTCCGAGACTGCACAGGCAGCATCCCCCCTTGTCTTGCCACCTCTCCCATATGCCGAGAACGCATTGGATCCGGTCATAACTGCCAATACGATCAGTTTTCATTACGGGAAACATCACAAAGCCTATGTGGACAACCTGAACAAGCTTGTCACCGGAACAGAATACGCCGACCTGTCATTGAAGAAGATTATCACCGGTACCGCCGGGTGGCCTGACAAGGCTGCGATCTTCAACAATGCGGCGCAAATCTGGAATCACACGTTCTATTGGAACAGCATGAAACCAAAGGGCGGAGGCGAACCACCCGCTGCTCTCAAGCAGAAAATCGAAGCATCCTTCGGCAGCGTCGATGCCTGCAGGAAGGAGCTTGCCGGCGCGGCCGTTTCACAGTTCGGAAGTGGTTGGGCCTGGCTTGTGCTTGATGGCGATAAACTCAAGGTAGTAAAGACCGCCAATGCCGATACCCCTTTGACAACAGGTGTGAAACCACTGCTTACCATTGATGTATGGGAGCATGCCTATTATCTGGATTATCAGAATCGCCGTGCCGACTATGTGAACGCCGTGCTCGACAAGTTGATCAACTGGGAATTTGCCCTCCAGAATGCCGGCTAATGGCGAACTTATTAATTTTACGGCACATCGGAAAATGCGGTTAAAGCCCAAATCTGGATTGCCGTTTCAGTCTATCTGCTTGTAGCCATCATGAAAAAACGGCTCAAAATTGAGGCCAGCCTCTACACAATTTTACAGGTTTTGAGCGTGACCATCTTTGAACGAATGCCATTATTACAGGCACTTACAAAAGAAGATTACAAAACCAAGGTCGAGCCCAAGAGTAAACAGTTGTTATTGTTTGATTAAACATTGGGACACTAGTGGTGTAAAATAAATGACCATTTCATCAATAGAGATTTTTGAAGATGAAATACTGTATAAAGCTGAGATCACGGGGCATTAATCGATGGAATTAAAAGAGAATCAGGCAGCATTAATCTTGGAAGTTGGTGAGGATGGTGGCGTTTCGGTTAATGTGGCTTCTGGCAATGAAAATGGTCCAGCCAGTGCGATATACGAGACTATTGCCGTAAAACTTATGCAAGATGAGAATTTTCAGGTCGAGATAATGAATATGATTGAGATGGATGAAGCGGAATAATTCAACATCATTGAGTTCGATTTTGCCCACAAATTTTATGAGGCCATAGGTCAGTCTCGTTATTACTCGCTCCAGACAGGAAAAAAGGGAGGGATTGTTTTAATCATTGAATCCGGGGGAGAGAAAATACTGGATTATGTTAAACAGCACCATTCAGCATTTTGGGTTACCAATTGATACCTGGGTGGTGGGGGAATAGAAAGTCTCGAAGATTGACGATCCGTGGTTAAAATGGCACATAAACTGGCACAATGGACTGGTACAAAACACTGGTACAAAGTTGCTCTGAAGCAATAAATTTTTGAAGAAATAAGGCTGAAATTCCGATATATTACAAATGGTAATTCCGCAGGGGTTCGATTCCCCTTGGGGTCACCATATATCAAAGGCCTTCTACGAATTTTCGTAGAAGGCCTTTTTTTATGGTTCATCCGACTAAAGCGTACTTGGTTTCATGAAGGGCCATTATTTTCAGTTTGAAGAATTCCATATCTCTGTAACCATAGGCTTTTCTCTGCATGGTCTTGATTTTATTGTTAGTGCCTTCGAGAGGGCCTGTCG
>CAISPV010000098.1 GCA_903887485.1 uncultured Desulfobulbaceae bacterium
CTTTCATGGTGTAGCCACAAAGTATCTGTCGAATTATCTGGGGTGGCGGCGTTCTCTTGAGCAACATCCCCAAATTTCACCAGAGTCTTTGCTCGCCATTTCTCTGGGGCAGTTTCAACACTTAAAGGGAACATAGCCTTCATCAACAGCTCAAATGGACTGGTGGTACCTGAACAGTCACCGCTCCAGCCGGTAAAGATGGAGCCGCTATCAGCAACTGCAGTTGCCTGTGCGTTTGTTCCTTCAATATAGACTCCAGGCAGACCTTTATTAATGGCTCCAGCCGCTCCTACAGTGCCGCTGCCAGTCCCTGATTTTTGCAAGTCCAAGGTATAAGTCATGGCAAAATTTGCAGAGCAGGTTCTATGGATATCCATCAATACATCAACGGGATTATCTGTCTCGTTGCCATCGGTGCCGCAGTCGCCACTCCAATTGGTAAAGATATAGCCGTAGTTTGCGGCTGCAGTGAGGGTCAAGGAAGTATTTGCTTGATATGCGTGTGAACAATAAATCCCGCAATCAATTCCTACCAAATTGCTTGTTACTTTGCCATTAGCAGATACAGGATCGATCGTCAGAGTGTGATAATCAATAAAATACTGGCTCACTGATTGTATTGATGATGTTGAGCCATTAGAGAAGCCACCATAGGTTTTACCTAATGCCTTGATATAGCGATTTTGTCGTATGAAAAGTGGGTTTGGGTTTGGCATCACGAGTTGCCAGCCTCCAGTTATTCGTGTCACTGGTCCTGCTCCTATTAATGGTGTCCAATGTTCATTGTCGGCTGATTCGGCAAAGATAACATCATACACCTCTGGTGAGGATTGACTTCTGTTCCAGTTGATTGTGTTGCCATCTATTGAAACAGTGAATTCCTGAAGAGCGGCACTATCAGCACTCAAGCGAGCCATACGATTCCTTGGCTGACCGTCTATGGTTGTAAAATTTCCACCAATGATAACCTTGCCGTCCGTCTGCACGGTAATGGAAGAGACCGCAGATGCAGGAGCGACAACTGGGTTGAAAGAACTATCTGCCGCACCAGTAAGAGCAGTAAGCCGCGCAATTTTATTCCTTGATTGACCGCCGATAGTAGTAAAATTACCGACTACAAGGATCTTGCCGTCGGTCTGTACGGCGATGGAACGGACCGAGTTATTGGCATTCGGATTAAAAGCATCTGCCTTGGCACTGTCTGTATACAGCCGTGCGATCCTGTTTCTGGTCTGGTTACCGATGTAGCTGAAATCACCACCAACGAGGATGTTCCCATCGGCCTGGCCCACGATGGAACGGACGACACCATTGGCATTGGCGTCGAAGGTTGTATCTACTGTGCCATAGGCGTCGATCCGAGCTATTCGGTTCCGGTTCTTGAGGCTTATGTAGTCAACAATGGAGATAAAATCACCGCCGACCAGGATCTTGCCGTCGGCCTGCACGGCTATGGAGCGGACAGCAGCGTTGGCGCTGGCACTGAAGGACTCTAGAGTGCCGTCGGGATAGAGCCGAGCTATACGACTCCTGGGATAATCGGTAGCTGTGCCATAGCTGTCGGTAATGGTAACTATGGTGAAATCCCCACCGATGAGGATATTGCCGTCGGCCTGCACGGCTATGGCGTAAATATTACCATTAACAACAGGATTGAAGGCTGTATCTACCGTGCCGTCAGCATTGAGGCGAGCTATAAAGTTCCTGGAATATGTAGCAATGCTGTCGGTGATGCTGGTGAAAGTGCCTCCGATAAGGATCTTGCCGTCAATCTGTATAACTATGGAGGTTACCTCACCATTATTAACAGCAGGGCTAAAGGTTGTGTCCACTACGCCGTTCGGATGGATTCGAGCTATACGGTTCCTGGATGTAACACCTATCTGAGTGAAAGTGCCACCGACAAGAATATTGCCGTCGGCTTGCACAGCAATGGCAGAGACAGCATTATTGGCATTGGGGTTGAAATCTGCCTCCACCGTGCCGTCAGTGTGCATTCGAGCGATACGATTTCTGGGATGTGAAGCAATGCTGTCGGTAATGGTGGTGAAAGCCCCGCCTGCGAGGATCTTGCCGTCGGTCTGTACGGCAATGGAATGGACAACGTTATTGGCGTTGGGGGTAAAGCTGGTATCGGCTGCACCAAATTGAATATTGAGCCGAGCCATATAGCTTCTTGACTGCCCGCCGATGGTGGTAAAATCACCACCGACGAGGATATTGCCATCGGTCTGAACCACGATGGAACGGACAACGCCATTGGCATTCGGGTCGAAGTTGAAATCCGCTGCCCCGTCCGCGTCGAGCAGAGCAATACGCTGTCTGGTATTTGAACCATTGCGGTCGGTGAGGGTAGTGAAATCACCACCAATAAGGATTTTACCATCGTTCTGGATGAATATGGAGCGGACAGCCCCATCTGCCTGGATGTCAAATTCTGTCGTCTCCGCCGAGCCATCAATGGCATTGAGCCGGGCAATATTATTTCTTGACTGACCGCCAATGATGGTGAAGAGGCCGCCAGCGATAACCTTGCCGTTTATCTGCGTGGCGAGGGAATAAACAGGAGCATTTGCGTCTGGCTTATAATTTGAATCAAGCGAACCATTACTGGCGCTGAGCCGAGCGATATAACTCCTTGCCTGGCTGCTGATAGTGGTAAAATTGCCGCCGACTATGATATCGCCATTGAGCTGCACTGCTATGGCACGGACCATGCCATTGGCATTGGGGTTGAAGGCGGTCTCTACCGAGCCGTTAGTATCAAGCCGAGCGACATAGCTTCTTGACTGGCCGCCGATCATGGTAAAATCACCGCCGACAAGGATTTTACCGTTAGCCTGCACGACTATGGAATAAACGCTGCCATTGGTATCAGCGGTGAAAGTCGTGTCCACCGATCCGTCAGTATTGAGCCGAGCTATATGGCTTTTTGCCTGGCCGTTAATGTGGTTGAATGCACCCCCTACGAGGATCTTGCCATCAGCCTGTACGGCTAGAGAATAAACAGTATTATCGGCATTAGGGTTAAAGCCATCAAGAACCGATGCGGCGTGAACTGGCCCTGAAAAAAATAACAACAGTGGTAAAATCATCAAAAATATTCTCAAGCTGGTACTGCCACACATCCGCGTCCTGTTCATTTTAATCTCCCTGTAGATCAGACAATCTGCTTTCAAATGGGGTGGTGTTAAGTTAAGGGCCTGTCCACAAATAACTTGGACAATGTTGCGCTCAGATTTGGGTCAGATTTGGTTGCGACGATTGAACAAAACCGCAGACAGATGAAGACTACGTCGAGGATTTCGAAGTCTCGACGTAACTCGCTTACCTGTGATTAAATCGTAGCCAAAGATGGCCCAAAGATGAGGTGCGATATATTTAAGTTATTTGCGGACAAGCCCTAAACCCTAAGCCCTAAGCCTTAAGTCCAGAGGACGTAGACTTACTGACTATCTCAATATATTTAATCTGTTATATTGCACAAACAACTGATAATGTCTTCTTTTTATTTGATCTTGCTTCAAATAAAAAGAAGTTTTCCATAAAAGTATCATCAGACGTTTCCTTCTTCGAAGACCCTATACCGTCATTTTTTTAATATTTTCCGCCGACATTTCGGAATCCATATCACATGATACTTGCAATCCCATTTCGTATGATTTAAACAATCTATGTTGTTCATTAAGCCTCCTTTTTCGTGACTTTGAGCGGTTCACGTTAAAGGAGGCTTCTATATTATTCCGGAACTGTCAAACTTTTGTTGTTCCCCGGTAAAGCCGGGGTTTACCTGACGGAAATTATAGGTAAATCGAATGAAACTTCACTCTCACATCCCGCCCGGCCCTCTGGCCCAAAAATGGGATCATCACCGTCTGACCAGTGGCTTGATCAGCCCGGCCAACCGCCGCAAGTTCAGGATCATTGTGGTCGGCACGGGACTGGCCGGGACCTCTGCCGCCGCGACCCTTGCTGAACAAGGTTATCAGGTGAGCGCCTTCTGCATCCAGGACAGCCCCCGGCGCGCCCACTCCATTTCCGCCCAGGGCGGCATCAATGCGGCCAAGAATTACCCTAATGACGGCGACTCCGTTCTTAGGCTCTTCCAAGATACCATCAAGGGCGGTGACTTCCGCGCCCGTGAGGCCAATGTGTACCGGCTGGCCCAGATCAGCAACGGCATCATCGATCAATGCGTGGCCCAGGGGGTGCCCTTTGCCCGGGAGTACGGCGGGACGCTGGCCAACCGCTCCTTTGGCGGGTCCCAGGTCTCCCGCACCTTCTACGCCCGGGGCCAGACCGGCCAGCAACTATTGCTTGGAGCCTACGGAGCCCTCTCCCGCCAGATCAAGGCTGGCCGGGTGACCATGCTGCCCCGGCGCGAGATGCTGGAACTGGTGGTGATTGATGGCTGCGCCCGCGGCATTGTCACCCGCAACCTGATCAACGGCGACCTGGAAAATCATCCTGCTGATGCGGTCATCCTGGCCACCGGCGGCTATGGCAACGCCTATTTTCTTTCCACCAACGCCTCCTCCAATGCGACCGCTATCCTGCGCGCCTGGAAGGCCGGTGCCGGTTTTGCCAATCCCTGCTTTGTCCAGATCCACCCCACCTGTATCCCGGCCCAGGGCACGTACCAGTCCAAACTCACCCTTATGAGTGAGAGCCTGCGCAATGACGGCCGGGTCTGGATTCCCAAGATCGTTGGCGACCGGCGCGATCCGACCGCCATTCCTGAAAATGAACGGGACTATTACCTGGAGGAGAAATACCCCCGCTTCGGCAATCTGGTGCCGCGGGATGTCGCCTCCAGAAATGCCAAAGAACAGTGCGACGCCGGTCGTGGAGTGGGAGAAACAGGACATGCCGTCTATCTTGATTTCAGCTCTGCCATCGAGCGGGACGGCGCGGCCGTCATCCTCAAAAAATACAGCAATCTATTCCAGATGTACCAGAGGATCACCACCAGTGATCCTTTGCAGAGACCGATGCTGATCGCCCCGGCTGTCCATTACACCATGGGCGGCCTGTGGGTGGACTACAACCTGATGACCACCATTCCCGGTCTCTTTGCCATCGGCGAATGCAACTTCTCGGATCATGGCGCCAACCGGCTGGGTGCCAGCGCCCTGATGCAGGGACTGGCCGACGGCTATTTTATCATCGGCACCAGCATTGCCCACTATCTCAGCGCCAACCCTCCTGGCTATGTCACCCCCCAGCATGTCGAATTTCTTGAGGCCCAGAAAAACGCCTACGACCGCACCCAACGGCTGTTGCGCAACAACAGCAGAATCACCGGCAAAAAGACAACGGTAACCACCATGCACCGGGAACTGGGCAGCCTGCTCTGGCATCATTGCGGGATGTCAAGAAACCGGGCTGGTCTGGAACAGGCGCTGACGAGGATCCCAGAGCTGCGCGAGGCCTTCTGGGACCAGGTCTGCGTCCCCGGCATCGGCCATGAACTGAACCAGTCACTGGAGCGGGCCGGACGGGTTGCCGATTTTATCGACTGCGCCGAGATCATGCTCCATGACGCCCTGGCCCGCGAAGAGTCCTGCGGCTGCCACCTGCGGGAAGAAAGTCAGACCGAAGAACACGAGGCCAGACGTGACGATGCCCATTACGCCCACGTCTCCGTCTGGGAATACAAAGGTGAAGACAAACCACCGATGATGCACAAAGAGCCGCTGCTCTTTAAAGACGTCAACCTCAGTCAGAGAAGCTATACCTGATTGGTAACCGGAACAATTCCCCATGCAGACCATTGACCTTACCCTCCAGATCTGGCGCCAGAAAAACAGCGATGCCCCAGGTGATTTTGAGACCTATACCCTGAACGACATCTCCACCGATATGTCCTTTCTGGAGATGCTGGATTTTCTCAACGAGAACCTGACACTGCAGGGCCAGGAGCCGGTGGCCTTTGACCATGACTGCCGGGAAGGGATCTGCGGGATGTGCGGGGCCATGGTCAACGGCATCGCCCATGGCCCGGAACCGGAAACCACCCTCTGTCAGCTCCACATGCGCCATTTTAGCAGTGGCGACACCCTGGTCATCGAGCCCTTTCGTTCCCGGGCCTTTCCGGTAAAAAGGGATCTGGTGATCGACCGCTCGGCCCTTGACCGGATCATCCAGGCGGGGGGCTATATTTCCGTCAATACCGGCGGCGCGCCCGATGCCAACACTATCGCCATCCCCTCCCGGACCGCGGAACTGGCCATGGACGCGGCGGCTTGCATTGGCTGCGGGGCCTGCGTTGCCAGTTGTCCCAACGGGGCGGCCATGCTCTTTACCGGTGCCAAGATCTCGCAACTGAGCCTGCTGCCGCAGGGCCAGCCGGAGCGCAAGGAACGGGCGATGGCTATGGTGATGGCCATGGACAAGGAAGGATTCGGCAACTGTTCCAATGAAAGGGAGTGTGAGGCCGTATGCCCCAAAGCAATCTCCATCCGCCATATTGCCCGTATGAACCGCGAATACCTCCGGGCATCTTTTTCCGAGGAATGAGCTTGCCGCTTCTCCCCGCAGATCAGCGCCGTACGGAATCACCACCCTTGGCCCGATTATCGCCGGATTCATTCTTTCGGCAGTTGGTGAAGCTCAATCACCTGGAGGGAATCTCTCACTTTCTTTTCCTGCCGGGTATGCTCTTCAACGATGCTGGACAATGGTGGGGGAAGAAAAAGATGCGAACTCATCCCCATGAAGGTATTGACATCTACCTGATGCGGAATATTGATGGTGGGATTGAAAATGTCCTGCCGCAGATGCAGATCCCGGCTATCCTCCCCGGATATCCGGTTCATTTTCATCGTGATTTTCTGGGAGAAACCCTCTATGTCCGACACCCGGAGATCAGCCGAGAAGGCGCTGTCCTTCACACCATCTACGGCCACGGACAATTCAACACAGATCAAAGCAGTCCCTCTTTCATCAACAAGGGTGTCATCCTGGGGACGATCAGCCATCCACCCGCAACAAGCGCCGTCCCCGCGCATCTGCATATCAGTTGCGCCTGGATAATGAAAAATCAGCGGATAGAAGAGCTCAACTGGGAGGACATGGCCACAAACAGCAATGTGCACTTTATTGATCCCCTCCCCTATCTCCTCCGGTAACAGGGGCAACAACCATCGGGCCCTAATAGTGGATAGGCAGAAGGCCTACAAATGGTCGAGCGCCGGGGCTCATGTTTATAAGGATGCCGGCCCTGTTCTTTCCGATGACTGCTATCTTCTAGAGAGTGTCAAAGACTGGCGAGAGTATTTGGATGAAAAAGAAAATTCTGTTATGACGTCCACACTGTTTCAAAACACAAAGACAGGACGGCCTTGCGGGGAAGATGCTTTCATCAGCACAATTGAAAACATTATCGGCAGAAGGTTGACCGCATTGCCTGTTGGTAGGCCAAGAAAAACAAAATAAACGGTCGCTGTCCCTAATTTTGATGGTCTCGCAAAAAGTCAAAAAACCTGTCATTTCGAGCGACAGCGAGAAATCTTTCTTCTTAACCGCTGGGGACTATTAAGATTTCTCCCGATGGTCGAAATGACATTGTGACAGTCTGGACTTTTTGCGAGAGTGTCTATTTTAATTGTAATTTTAAATAGTTATCCGGTAGTCATGAGTTATAGCTTTCATTTTAGTTCAGAGCAGTTCGTACCAGACACCTCGGCCACTCCCTTGTTGCTTGAGGTGATTTTGCTTAACGAGCGTTCGGAAGTGTTGTTTGAGAGTGTTGCGACTCGTACCCGTCAATCTGATCATGTCGCCCATTGTGATCCGGCCGTGTTCGCGAGTGAATTCGATAATCTGCAATGACAGTTCTGGCAGTGGAGCAAGGACCAATTTCTCTCGCTCAACCTTTTTGTTCAAATGTCGTGTCTGCTCAGAGAGTGAGCGTAAAAAAAAGATCAGCCATGGTTGCCAATTTGGTGCTTCGGTGCGGATTGTTCCCTGAGTCTGCCGAAGTGCGAGGTAGTATGCTTCCTTGTTCTTTTCGATCACGCTCTCCAGCGAGCTATACGGCACATAGGCGTATCCTGCCTGTAAAAGCAGCAGTGTGGTCAATACGCGGCTCAATCGCCCGTTGCCGTCCTGAAACGGATGAATCTCCAAAAAGACAACCACCCATAGGCCGATCAACAATAACGGATGCAAATGCCTGTCATAGCGCTCCTCCTGCAGCCAAGTCACCAACTCTGTCATTAAATGCGGCGTGTTGAAGGGAGTGGCCGTTTCAAACACAATCCCGAGCTGGACTCCGTTTTCGTTGAAGGCGGCGACGCTGTTGGATGAGGTCTTGTAGTTGCCGCGATGCCATTCATCTTTTTCGCTGTAGGCCAGCAAGTCGCGGTGCAACTGCTTGATGTGATTTTCGGTAAGTGTAATGTCCTGCCAGGAAGAGAACACCAGATCCATTACCTCTGCATAACCAGCCACCTCCTGCTCGTCACGGGTGGTGAAAGATTTGATCTGCAGATTTGAAAGCAGCTTCTCGACATCGCGATCGGAAAGTTTACTTCCTTCAATTCTGGTTGAGGAGCCAATGCTTTCAATGGTCGCAACACGCCTCAGAGCCAATAACCGGTCCGGCGCAAGTGTGCTTAATGCGCGCCACGCGCCTTTGAATTCATCGATGGCGGCTATTAAACCAAGTATCTCTGGAGTGATGTGGATGGTATCTGATTTAATCATGCAACCAATACTACACCCATTTACACCCAATAACCATTAAAATACCCATTTGCACCCAAAAAAAATCATAGAAGCTCCGTAAATTCCTCTGGTAGCAGAGATTACAAATCAATCTTCTATTGGCCTATAAGACATCTGGTGTTTCTCCTTTTCGCGCCAACAAGGTCTTTACCTCTTTCTCAAGATGACCAACAGTCGCTGTCCCTAATTTTCTTTATATACCAAAAAAATCCTGCCGCGATAGTTACGCCCTTGCATTTGTGAAAATATTGTGATAACAGTGAAGAAAGATGGGATTGCATGATATCGCAAGACCAACAAATCGCAATATTGACCAGGAGGTAAACCGATGAAACTTGAGCTGGACATTCCTCAACTACCTGTCATCATGGCCATAACAGAAACCAAGCTGATGGCTCTCGCTCTCCTGGCCCTGGCCGTGACTGTTCTCGTTCTAGTATGGAGGAAAAAATGAAAACCCGCACAACTCGAAGAGCAACCCTGCTGCCGCTTGATCCCGTCAGTGTGGCGAGCGCGCTGGACACGCTGGCGCAGAAAGAAGTCCTACCAAGCCTGGACCTGGATCGGCTGCGCAAACTCGTGCCGCATTTACCTGTCGGCGACAGCCGCCTGGAGGTTGGCGCCGCGCTTTCCTATTTGTTCGGACCGGACAAAGAAGAGAAAAAAGCCGAAGACTCGCTACGCCAGATGGTCAAGCGCATTTCCGACCTTCAAGGCGAGGCCGTTGACAATGGCACGCTACAGGAGGGTGAACGGCTCAGCCTGGTGGTCGAACGTAAATCGGGCAACGCGCCACGACGGCTTTGGTTTAGCGGCCAATCGAATATCGCGGCCCGGGCGCGGACACCCGACCTGGATAACGATGCCACGAACAAGGCGCTCTACGACAATCCAGGCCTGCCGCCCGAGCTGCTTGGGCAAGGCACGGAAGAACAGCGCCCCATCCTGCTACTCACCGTCAACGACCGTGAAACTGAAGCCGTGCGCCAGGTGTTCAGTCAAGGCGGCCCCAAACGCCAGTTCACCATCGGAGCGTACCCCTATGAACAACTGGACCAGCACGAACAGCGCCCCGTCGTCGCCTTTCGCTGCCGCATGGGCAGCGAAAGGTCGGGCTCGGCCCTGTTGCGCGTGGCGAACGCCATTCGTCATCTGCGTCCGCTCGTCGTCATCGCGGTAGGCATCGCCTTTGGCCACAACGACGGCAAACAAAAACTGGGCGATGTTCTGCTGGCGGAACAGGTGGAGTATTACGGGCCGGAGCGCTTGAACTTCGACGGCAGCCATACCCCCCGTAGCGACCGGATCCCTACCCCCAGGCCTTGGCTCGAACGGGCCACCCAAATCCCCCCCAAGGGCTTCAAGCTGCGCAAGGGCCTCCTGCTTAGTGGTGAAAAACTGGTGGACAACAAGGAATTCCGGGACTTGCTCATACGACAGTTCCCCAAATCCATCGGCGGCGAGATGGAGGGGGCGGGCCTGGTCACCGCCTGCCAGGAGTACAAAACCGACTGGCTCATCGTTAAAGGGGTCAGCGACTGGGGCGACGGCAGCAAAAACAAACTGCCTGAAGACCAACGAGCTGCGCTGCAAACCCAGGCTGCGCTCAATGCCGCCCGTGTGGCCTACAGCGCCATCCACCTCAAGGAGGCTCCTACCACATCGCCGGTCAGCCTGGGCCGTGACGCGCCCTGTTGTCCCCTGCCATCGGCACGAATAAGTGATCTGGAGCTGACACCTCATCCCTACGAAAACCACTGTGCCTCACTGGGAATGGCCGGCTCACTCTGCGCGGAAGCGACCTCCCGGCCCGAGGCCACCTCCCGGCAAAGCGCCCATGAAACCCTGTTGGGCTGGCTGCAACGCACCGAGGCCCCGCCCGTTTTTGCCCTGCTGGGGGAATACGGCATGGGCAAGACCATCAACTGCCAGCGGCTCTACCGTGAACTGCAGGAGCTGCGCGCCCAGGGCTCGCCCCACGACTGGGTGCGGGAACCGCTCTACTTCGATCTGCGCCAGTTGAGTCTATTCAAAAACCTGGAGCGCAACAGCGTGGTCCCCTTGCCTGAGGCCCCTGCCCTGGTGGACGATCTCATCGGCCACGGCTGGCTCATCCCGCTGGGCCACCCGCGACCCGATCTCGCGCAACTGCGTACCCATATCGAGCGGGGTGCGCTGGTAATCGTTGATGGTTTGGACGAATGCCTGGTGCACCTGGTGGAGGCCCAGCACCCACAGTTCACCAACACCTGGCTCAACCTCATCGCCGATGTTATCCTTGCGCCAGGTGCCCCTGCTCCTCGCCTGCTGCTCTCCTGCCGCACCAACTTCTTCAAGACCCTGGCCGACCAGCGCAATCTCTTCACCGGCCAGCACCGGGGCCGGGTGGACGCCGCCTGGTACGAGGCCCTGGTGCTGCTGCCTCTGGACGAGAAACAGATCGACGCCTACCTGCGCACCACCCTGCCGGAGCTGGATCCAGACATGGTCAAGGAGATGATCGCCAACACCCATAACCTGGGCGAACTGGCCCAGCGGCCCATGACCCTCAAACTGATCGCCGAGCATATCCCCGAGCTGGAGGCCATGCGCCTGCGGGGCGAACCGGTCAACAGCGCTGCCCTGTACGGCCTGGTGGCCCGCAAATGGCTGGAGCGCGACCAGGGCAAGCACCACCTGCAGGCGGAACACAAGTTGCGGCTGATGTCTGCGATGGCGGCAGAGCTATGGCGGAGCGGCATCCGCAGTCTGCCCTATGAGGAGCTGCACCGCTGGTTCCACCAGTGGCGCGCGACCCAGCCCGACCTAGCCGAACGCTACAGCCCGGCGACCTACAACCAGACCAAGTTGGAGGAAGACCTGCGCACCGCCACTTTTGTCGTACGCCAGGACGAGGACGCCGAGCAGGCCGAGGGTTTCCGCTTTGCCCACAGTTCCCTGCTCGAATACTTTCTCGCCCGTTATCTTGCCGACGCAGTGCTGCACGACCGCCCTGACGACTGGGCCATGGCCCCTCCCAGCGACGAAACACTGCATTTTCTGGCGGAAATCCTGACTCTGGAGCAGGCCCGGCTGAGCAAACAGGGGATTGCACACGACCTGAGCGGGACCATGAACCGCTGGCGCACCTCCTATCGGCCGCTGGCTTCCGAGCTGCTGCTGGCCTATGCGCTCCGCGATGAAACCCTGGCCCCACGGCCGCTGACGGCGGGTTTCAACCTGGCTGGAGCGCGGTTGCGCGGCTGGCGTTTCGGCCATCCCCGCCACGAGGGAGAGCAAACACCCCTGCCCATGCAAGGCTGCGACCTGCATGGGGCGGACCTGCGGGAAACGAGTTTTGATCAGGTGCGGCTGGATGGAGGGGACTTCCGCGGCGCCCGGTTGGACCGCGCCGCCCTCCAGCACTGCGGCCTGCGCCAGGCGTGCCTTGAAGACACCAGTCTTATCGGCACCGTATTTCGCCACTGCCGTTGCGCAGAGACGGCCTGGCCTCCGGCCGACCTGAGCCACCGCGCCCAGTGGGTTGCCTGCGACGGCCGAGAGGCCCACCCGCCGAATACCCGGCACCTGATCTTTCCCGCCGACATCGCATTGCCCGCGCCACCAGCACGCTTGGCCTGGCTGACGGGACATTACAGTGCGGTCACCAGCGCGGCCTTTGACAGCACGGGAAAACGCATCGCCTCAGGGGCAAAGGACAACACCATCCGCATCTGGGACGCCGACTCCGGCGAATGCCTTGCCATCCTCAAGGGGCATGAAAGCCCGGTCAACAGCGTGGCCTTTGACAGCACTGGAAAACGCATCGCTTCAGGGGCAGACGACAACACCATCCGCATCTGGGACGCCGACTCCGGCGAATGCTTTACCATCCTCAAGGGGCATGAAAGCCCGGTCAACAGCGTGGCCTTTGACAGCACGGGAAAACGCATCGCTTCAGGGGCAGACGACAACACCATCCGCATCTGGGACGCCGACTCCGGCGA
>CAISPV010000099.1 GCA_903887485.1 uncultured Desulfobulbaceae bacterium
ATCGAAGAGGGCTGCATGACCAAGGATCTGGCGCTCATCACCGAACTGGCAAGCCCAAGAGTGGTCAACACCCGCGATTTCATCATCGAGATTCGCAAGAAACTCGATCAGATGCTGGCGTGACCAGGCACTCTCCAGGTTGAAAGTGCAATCCTCTTCATCACCTCGTAAAATGCTCGGCATTCTCATCGGTGGCTCCGGACTCATCGGTGGTACCATTGCCAACTATTTCAAGACTAAAACCCAGGACTCCATAGAACTCCGGGCACCAAGCAGCAAAAAGCTCTCCATCAGAAGCGCCGGCGATATCCGTGACTACCTTAAACGGGTGCGCCCTGATTTTGTTATTAATACGGCTATCGCCAACATTGATTCTGACTCGCAACTCGCCTTTGAGGTCAACTATCTGGGCACCCTGAATCTGGCTCGGGCCGCAGCCGCCCTGCACATCCCCTATATCCATATCAGCTCGGCTGCCACCCTGCCCAACGGCGAGGAGCTTTCAGAGGAAGACCACTTACCCCTGACGGCTCACCTGAGCAACTACGCAAAATCAAAACTGATGGCCGAAGAGACCCTGCGCCACATGCATAAAATGGTCGGCCTTGACTATACCTGCATCCGTCTGGCTGTGGTCTATGGCGAGCATGACCATAAGATCCAGGGGTTTCATCGCCTTTTCTTTTCCATTGCCGATGAAGCCATGCCGGCCCTGTTCACCAAAAAAAAGGTGATGCACTCCTATTCCAATGCCAACAAATTGCCCTATTTTGTCCATCATGTCCTCCTCAATCGCCAGGAATTTTCCGGCGAGACCTATCATTTTGTGGACAAGGAGCCAGTGGAGCTCGCCAACCTGATTCTCACCATCAAATCATATCTTGAGGTCAAGACACCGCGCGAGATCTATATCCCTTACTCTGTTGCCACCATGGCCAAAAAGACCATGGATGTTCTCCTGAAGATCTTCTCCAAGATCGGTCTGAAGGCAAGCCTGCCCGCTGAATTGATGTTCCTCGAAAGTTTCTACAAAACCCAGACCCTGTCATCAAGGAAACTGCGCCAGTCAAGCTTTCGTGATCCCATGCCCGAGGAAACGATCTACACCAAACTGCCGGCCTTGGTGATCTATTACCTGACGCGCTGGAGCCACCAGAATCTCATCTCCACCTTCAGCGAATCCATGATCCAGTCAACAACCATGGATACTGAATTTCAACAGGCGCCTCAATCGCTGTTGAACAGTATCCATCAGGATTCTATCAGCCCCTT
The DNA here is from genome assembly GCA_903887485.1 of uncultured Desulfobulbaceae bacterium. Classification (GTDB taxonomy): domain Bacteria; phylum Desulfobacterota; class Desulfobulbia; order Desulfobulbales; family Desulfocapsaceae; genus UBA2270. The sequence continues at coordinate 1,273 of CAISPV010000099.1, forward strand.
TGCCGAACTCCGCGACCTCTCGCCATGACGGTCTCATCCTTCATCCGTGGCGGAACGTTACTCTTCCTTGCTCCCTTTGTGACCATTTATTACAGCCTGGCCATTCTTATTGCCATTTTTCTCTTTCATCTTCCCGAAGACAGGCTGCAACGCTATCCCAGGCAATGGGCCAGAAAGTTTTGCCTGATTGCCGGAGTACGGGTGATCATTGAAGGGGCGGACAAACTCCAGCCACAGACCGGCTATATTTACTGTGCCAACCATCTCAGCCAGTTTGACATCTTCAGCTTCCAAGGCTACTTTCCCCTCGGTTTCCGCTGGCTGGCCAAAGAAGAACTGTTTAAAATCCCTTTTCTGGGGCGGGCCATGACCAATGCCGGGGCCATTGCCATCAACCGCAGTCACGGCAGAGAGGCCGTAAAAAGCCTGCAACAGGCGGCCGAACGGATCAAAGCGGGCACATCTATCCTTATTTTTCCCGAAGGGACCAGATCGTCTGACGGAACGCTTCAACCCTTCAAAGGAGGCGCCATGCTCCTGGCCATCAAAGCAGAGGTGCCTATCGTCCCCGTCGCCTTTGCGGGATCATATTTTGTCCTGCCGAAAGGGACCTTCTTTCCCCGTCCCGGCACGATCACGATCAAGGTCGGCGACCCGGTGCCAGTCTCCGGCTCCAGCAACAAAGACAAACAGGCCTTGGCCATTACCATCCATGACAAGGTCGCTGAACTGCTTGAACAGACAGGTTGACATCTTTTTTCACAATCAATTTATTTTTCCCGAAAAAGCTTCAACCTTCAGTCTCTCCACCTGAGTAAATACATTTTTTGTAGCATCTCTCTGTTATCCTTTTGTCCTCTTTGCAAAAAAAATTAAAATATGGCATAGTGTCTTGATTATTTTTGTTAAAAACAACTTTTTTGCATTTTCCCCCTTGCTTCCCATGCTATTCAAGGGTAATCCGTATGATAAAGAAAAGAACAAGATTCAACGCATCCAAACGAGCTTCTCTATAAAAATATTTAATTCCCTGATATGCTTATCCCGTTTTTCAGAAAGGACTAATTTTATGAACTGCCCACGAAGATCTGTATCTCCGGCCCGTCCATCCTTTTCTGCCATCTCCAGGCTATCGCTGTTCCTTCTGCATCTCGTACTGTGTGCCCTTGTGGTCACGCCAGCCGCAGCAGTAGAACAGAACACCACCTTTCTACCAGCCAAGATCAATGGTTCTGGAGATACTGCCGCCCTGACAAACCAGGCAGATAAGGCATTAGCTGCAGCCCTTACCAGCCAAGGATTCGCCATGGTTGAACGGGACAAGGCCAAGCAGATGCTGAATTACAACGGCGCCTGGCCCCCCGCGACCAAAGAGCTGCACGATCTCGCCCAGAAAACTGGCCACGACTATGTAGCCGTTGGCAGTGTTACCGCCATTGGCGAGCAGGTCAGTGTTGATTACAATATCTATGACCTGCTGTCAGCGTCTGCACCGAAGTCCTATTACCGGCACGGTGAGTCCCTGAAGAATCTGGCCTCCGTCATGGAAGAAATAAGTAAGGATATTCTTCGCTTCACCAATCGGAATCAGGTCATCGCCTCACTCGCGACTGAGGGGAACAAACGCATCGATTCTGCAGCGATCATTCGTAAAGCCCAGGCCAAGACTGGTGACATTTACTCGCCAGCGACGTTACGCAAAGATTTGAAAGCCATCTTTGCCATGGGTTATTTCGATAATGTCAACGTCAAGATCGAAGAGGGCGCAGAGGGTAAGAAAATTATCTTCCAGGTCACCGAGAAACCGTTGATCAGCAAGGTAGAATTTGCAGGCATCAGTGAACTCGAAGAGAAAGATGTAAAAGAGGCCGCCAATGTCAACGCCAACACCATCGTCAACCCCTCCGCCATTAACAAGAGTGGCGAGGCCATCAAAACCCTGTACAAATCCAAGGGGTATTATGACACCAAGGTAACTCCCCTGATCAGCTATCCTGACAAAGAGCAGGCTGTCGTCAAATACACCATTGAAGAAGGACCCAAAATCTATATCAAGGAAATCACCTTTGTCGGCAATAAAAGCTTTGATAGCAAAAAACTCACTGATGTCATCAAGACCTCAACAAAAGGATTACTGTCCTGGATTACCGATTCCGGTCTATTGAAAAACGAGCAGTTAAACCAGGATTCCGCCAGCATTGGTTCTTTCTACAACAATCAGGGATTTCTTGAAGTCAAGGTCAGCGACCCAGAAATCAGGAAAGAGGGTGAATGGCTCTACATCACCTTTAACATCGAAGAGGGCCCGCGCTATATGGTCGGAACAATTGACATTAAAGGCGACCTGATCACCGACAAACAAGAGTTGCGCAACCTTCTCACCGTTCAGAATGAAAAATTTATCAACAGAAAGGCATTACGTGACGATATCCTCAAGATCACTGATTATTACGCCGAGCACGGCTATGCCTTTGCCGATGTCCGGCCCAATATGGATAAATCCAAGGGTGGCGGTCGGGTTGATGTCTCCATTGAGATTAACAAGGGCGAACTGGTCTATATCGACCGGATCACCATCAGCGGCAATACCCGTACCCGTGACAATGTCATCCGCCGCGAGCTAGAGGCCAAAGAAGGTGGTGTTTTTGATTCCAAGGCGTTGCGTACCAGTAGTGAGCAACTCAAGCGTTTGGAATTCTTTGAAGAAGTAAACATCCACCCGGAACCGTCCCTTGATCCCACCAAAATGAATATCCTCGTCGATGTGAAGGAAAAAAATACCGGACAGTTCTCCGTAGGAATGGGCTACAGCTCTGTGGACAGCCTGATGTTCATGGCGGAAATTGCCGAAAACAACTTCCTGGGTCGTGGCGACAAGGTCTCTCTCTCAGGAAATGTCAGCGGCAAAAGCACCCAGTTTAATCTGAGTTTCACCGATCCTCACTTGCGCGATTCAAAACTGTCATGGGGTGCGGATCTCTATGATATGTCCCGCACCTACGATGACTACAAAAGGAAATCTACAGGCGGGGCCCTCCGTCTGGGTTACCCCGTCTTTGAAAAATGGAAGGCCTTTGGCGCCTACAGCTATGAAAACACCACGCTCTCCGATCTTTCTGCATTAGCGCTTCTCAATCCCTTGATCACCCAATCCCTGGATATCAATGTCACCAGTGCGGTCAAGTTTGCCTTAGTTCGTGACACCAGGGACCGTCCGTCCTCACCAAGCACGGGGTCACAAAATCAAATCAGTGTCAAATATGCCGGTGGTCCATTTGCTGGAGATTCACAGTTCACCAAACTGGAGGCCTCCTCCTCCTGGTACTTCCCCCTGCCCTGGACCACCGTCTTTCATGTAAAAGGATCTGCTGGTGAGGTCTGGGAGAATGAGACCAACAAGCTTCCCGTCTATGAACGCTTCTATCTGGGCGGCATGAACTCGATTCGCGGTTTTCAATATGGCAAGGTCAGCCCCACGGACATAAATGGTGTCCGCATCGGTGGTGACAAGATGTGGTATGGGAATCTTGAATACATCTTCCCACTTATGAAAGAGGCCGGTCTCAATGGCGTTGTGTTCTTTGACGTAGGCAAAAACATGGCCAGTGATATAGACTGGACTGTTTCCGACTACAACAAGGCCACCGGTCTTGAGCTGCGCTGGATCTCACCAATGGGGCCGCTGCGCCTGGTATGGGGATACAATCTCGATCCTAAAGTGGGTGAAGACCAATCCGTTTGGGACTTCTCCATTGGCGGTGGCTTTTAACTCGGGTCTTCTCTCTCCTCATCCTTTATTTTTCTTTTGCCGGCTGCACTTGTGCAGCCGGCTCTTTTTTTACTCTTCCACAAGATGTCAATCCAGCTTGCAGACCACCTGAAACAAGCAGCCCAAGGTAATACCAGACTCACCGTTGCCGGCTTGCGCGGCAGCAGCCCGGCCTTGCTCGTCAGCATCCTTGCCACCACCGGCAACTGCTGCTGTATCGTCCCCGACGAACATCAGGTCGCCATCCTTGAAGACGATCTGAGAATGTTCACCCACACCCGGATTCTCACCTATCCCGGTTATGAAATCCCTCCCTACACCCCACTCTCTCCTGATCGAATCACTACCGCCGCCCGCATCTCCACCCTGTATCAATTACAGGATACAGACACCCCTTTTGTCCTGATCGTCTCAGTCGAGGCCTTGATGCGGCGGATCATGCCGCAAAAGCTGCTGGCCGACACTGCGGAACTGATCATGGCCGGCGAAGAGGTCGCCCAGGACGAACTGATCGCCACCCTGATTCGCTCGGGATATGAGCAGGTGTCGCTGGTGCAGACAGTGGGGGATTTTTCCGTGCGTGGCGGGATCATCGACATCTATCCGCCCCCTTTTGTCGTGGAGGGAGGAAGGGCAACCAGTAAAACGCTCCAGGATGGCCCTATCCGCCTCGATTTTTTTGGCGATACCGTGGAATCCTTGCGCGCTTTTGACCCCATCACCCAACGCTCACAACAGGATCTGCAAGAGGCTGTTCTGCTGCCGGTCAGCGATATTCTCTTTCCCGCCGCTGATACCAGCATCAACCTTCGGCAACACCTGGCCGAGACGGCGGTCACTCAGCAATGGGATAGCGACCAGACCGCGCAACTTGCTGAGCAGATAGAACAACAACACCGATTTGCCGGGATAGAATTCTTTCTGCCCCTGTTTTACCAGGATATTCAGCAAAAACCCACTACCGTCGTCGCCTATCTGCCTTCTGACACCCGAATCATCTCCATGGATCCCGAGGCCAACCGCAAGACCGCGGACATTGTCCACGAACGGATTGTGGCAAACTTCGCCATTGCCCAAGAAAAAAAGATCCCGGCCTTGCAACCGACCCAGCTTTTTGTGGAGCCGGAACAACTGGCACAGGAAATGAACCGGTTTGCCCAACTGTTCTGCTCCGACTTCAGCAGCAGCGACGAAACACTTGCGGCCTTTACCACCACCAATCATCAACTGCTCAAACAGGACATTGAGGTCCAGCGGAAGAAACGGGGGATCCTGTCACTCCTGAACGACCAGATTCATGCCTGGCAGGAACAGGGCGATCAGGTCATTCTCTGTTGCCGGTCAAGCCGTCACGCCAGAACCCTGGCCGAACTCCTGGAAAAACATCAGCACACCATTGTTTTTGTGCAAGCCCCGCTGGATCCTCTCCACCTGGCAACTAAGCACCCCGCGCGTTCCTTGTTCCTCTGCGATCATCCCTTAAGTGCAGGATTCTCGCTGGGAGAACAGAAAATCCATTTTCTCTCGGAGAGCGAGCTCTTTGGCGAGATGCGCCTCGGCAGCAAAAAGAGTTCACGCCAGCAAAAGGGTGAGTCCGTTCGTTTCACTGAACTCCGCGATCTGGATGTGGTGGTGCACCGCGACCATGGCATCGGCATCTACCATGGACTGATCACCATCGAGATTCAGGGGATTAAGAATGACTTTATGCTCATTGAGTATAAAGGGGGCGACAAGCTTTATCTGCCGGTAGATCGACTCAACCTGATCAGCCGCTATGAAGGTCTTTCTGATCGTGAGCCCAAGATAGATAAACTGGGCACCCAGTCGTGGCAGAGCGCCAAGGCACGGGTCAAGGAAGAGGTGTGGAAGATTGCCCAGGAGCTCCTGGTCATCTACGCCCGGCGAGAAATGCGCCAGGGAAGGCGTTTTTCCCCGCCCGGCGAGATGTATCACGAACTGGAAGAGTCCTTCCCCTATGACGAAACCGCTGGGCAGGACAAGGCCATCACCGAGACCATTGACGATCTGACATCGGACCAACCCATGGACCGGCTGATTTGTGGCGACGTCGGCTACGGCAAGACCGAGGTGGCGGTGCGCGCCGCCTTCAAGGTAGTGGAAGACGGTTTTCAGGTAGCCATCCTGGTGCCGACGACAGTCCTTGCCGAACAGCATGCCAAGACCTTCAAGGAACGGATGGCAGGCTTTCCGGTGACCGTTGACTGCATCAACCGCTTTCGCAGCAGCGCCGACCAGCGGCGGATCATCAAGGATCTGGCCGCGGCCAAGATTGATATCATCATCGGCACCCATCGCCTGCTCTCCAAGGATGTGGTCTATAACAACCTCGGCCTGCTCATCGTTGACGAGGAACATCGTTTCGGGGTCAGCCATAAAGAGAAGATCAAGCAGATCAAGGCGGAGGTGGACATTCTCACCCTCACCGCCACCCCCATTCCCCGAACACTTGAGATGTCACTGCTGGGCATCCGTGATCTCTCGGTCATCTCCAGTCCGCCGGAGCACCGGCTACCGGTCAAGACCTTTGTCGCCCGCTACGACGAACTGGTCATCAAAGAGGCGGTGAGCAAAGAGATGCGCCGCCAGGGTCAGGTCTTCTTCGTCCACAACCGGGTGAAATCAATCCACCGCATGGCCGCCACCGTCCAGGGCCTGGTGCCCGAGGCCCGGATTGCCGTGGCCCACGGCCAGATGGCCGGCAAGGATCTGGAGGCAATCATGGTCGCCTTTGTGGGCAAGCAGATCGATGTGCTGATCTGCACCACCATCATCGAATCGGGCCTTGACATCCCGTCTGCCAATACCATTATCAACAACCGGGCTGACACCCTCGGCTTGGCCGAGATTTACCAGTTGCGCGGCCGGGTCGGCAGATCCAGCACCCAGTCCTATGCCTATCTGCTCGTTCCCTCCCTTGATGGCCTCAGTCGTGATTCCAAGGATCGGCTGCAGGCCCTCATGGACTGCAATGAGCTGGGCGGCGGCTTCAAGCTGGCCATGAGCGACCTACAGATCCGGGGTGGCGGCAACCTGCTCGGGGTCTCCCAGAGCGGCCATATCGCCGCCATCGGCTATGAACTCTACCTCGACCTGCTGCAAAAAACCGTGGCCGACCTCAAGACCAAGGCTGCGTGCGCCGGCACCCTGAGTGCAGATATTACGGAAGAACTCGATCCCGAGATCAACCTCCAGATCTCGGCCTACATCCCCGAATCGTACATCCCGGATGTCAGCCAACGCTATATCGCCTACCGCCGGATCTCTTCCCTGACCACCGCCGACGAGGCCCAGCACGCCGATCTGCAGGACGAACTGATTGACCGCTATGGCGCCTTGCCTGCTGAAACCCTCAATCTCCTGCAGGTGGTCAGCCTGAAAAAAGAGTTGATCGCCCTGCAGATCAGTAAACTGGAAAAAGGCCGAGACACCCTGGTCTTCTCCTTTCTCAAGACCACCCCCATTGACCCGGCCTTGCTGCTGCAATACCTCCAGTCCAAGAGCCATCAAGGCAAGCAAACAGGGCCACAGGCAGTATCTTCACCAGGCAGGCGAATCCAACCGATGACTCCGGCCCGGACTCGCGCGCCACTGAAACGTCCCTGCCCCGCGGTTGCTTCCACGCCGTCCGTGGTGCCCGTGCTTACCCCGGACGGCAGGCTTGTGGTGCCGTCCCGGTTCACCTCTCCGCAAGAATTGTTTGCCGCCATCCGGAAAATCCTGGCCGATCTGCGCCAACTCGTGCCACATCCAAGGAGCAATGCTGATGCCAACCACCATCCAGATCAAACCTGATTTTTCCTGGTCCGCAATCGACACCATCCTCCTTGATATGGATGGCACCCTCCTCGATAAATATTTTGATGATTTTTTCTGGGAAGAATATGTCCCCAGGATCTTTGCCGAACAGAACAGGATGACCCCTGAACAGGCCCGGAAGGAACTGCTGAAGCGGTATCAAGCGGTGGAGAGCACCCTGCAGTGGACGGATCTTGACTACTGGTCGGAACAACTTGGACTCGACATCCCGGAGCTGAAATGCAAGGTGGATCACCTGATTCAGGTTCACCCCTTCGTCCTTGATTTCCTGCAATTCGCCCGCAAGAGCGGCAAGAAGGTCCATCTCGTCACCAATGCCCACTCCAAGACCCTGGAGATCAAGATGCGCAAGACCGCGCTCGGGCAATGGTTCGACCGGATTGTCTGCGCCGAAGAGGTGGGAGAGGCCAAGGAACATCCTGTCTTCTGGGACCGGCTGGAAGGAATCCTGCACTATGACCGGAAACGAACCCTGCTCGCCGATGACACCGCCAAGGTCCTGCGCTCGGCCAAGGCATACGAGATGGGATTTCTCATCTTTGTAGCCCGACCCAGCTCACGCCTGCCGGTGCGCTACTCCCATGAATTCCCCTCCATTGTCACCTTTGATGAGCTTATTAGGTGCCGTTAAAGAGTTGAGCAAGGCCTTATTTGCTCAACTCCTTTTACGGCACCTTATGCCGCTTCAAAGAAACAGCCAATTTTTCCGGCTGTTTCTTTGAGTGGCGTCTGCCAAGAATCACAGCCAGAAATGAGCTTGTTGCAGAACTATCTGACCTGCCAATCAGCACACTCTCAGTGTGTGAATCTATTGCAATCCATGTCAATATGTTGTTTGTCCTGCAAGCAAGGATTAGGTTCTGCAACAAACTCAAATAATACGACAAAAAAAATGGCTATGTTCCCTTTAAGTGTTGAAACTGCCCCAGAGAAATGGCGAGCAAAGACTCTGGTGAAATTTGGGGATGTTGCTCAAGAGAACGCCGCCACCCCAGATAATTCGACAGATACTTTGTGGCTACACCATGAAAG
>CAISPV010000100.1 GCA_903887485.1 uncultured Desulfobulbaceae bacterium
CCTTGACGGAGCTACCATCGGAGGAAAAACTTGACATCTGGGTACTAAATGACCAAAAGTAGAGACAGGTAACACTACAATTTAAAAGAAAAAACAGGATCTATTACGTATATAGACTGTATCTCTGATTTACAGGGTGATAAAAAGGGGACAGATTTATTTTCAAGGTACAATGAAATTGGGAGGGGACTACTTTTTTCTAGTTTTTAATAGTTGGCTTGGCCTACCGATACACTTCGCGACGATGCCCGATACGGATAACCAGCACAACCAGCCTCTGATCCTGTACTTCGTACACCACACGATAGTTACCAATCCGAATGCGGCGCAAGCCGGAAAACTCACCCTTCAGCACACCACCTGCAGCGGGATTGATTTTAAGCTGGTCGATGGCTGCAATAATACGAAGTCGATCTTCCCGCGTCACCTTTTCAAGCGCTTTTACCGCGCTCTGCTTAATGCTGACTGAGTAGATCATTTTTAACAGTGTCCCATTCCAGTACAACATCAGTAGGATCGCGTAACACATCTATAGCGCAGGCAATATCCTCAAAATCATCCAGGTAGTATTCTATAGCCTGTCGAACGACCTCAGCACGTGTTCGGCGCAACTGGGCAGCCGCTTCATCCAGTGAAGCAACTAACTCATCCGGTAGTCTTGCAGTAATTTGGCTCATGTTGGCTCCTTGGAATACTGTTTAATGTCGACAGATGTCATTAAATGTCACGTCCAACAATACACCATCAGATGCAGTTAATCAAGGGGGGCAAATGCAGGGCACTGCCCATATTGATCATTTGCTAACGCTTCGACCTGATCTGACATTGAGTATAATTTACTCTGGGGGATAGTATGCTTAATTGCTTGGCTGAGAACGGTTCATGCGCCGGTCATCAGTTCGGTGCTCAGGTATCGCTCTCCGGTGTCGGGGAGGATGGTGACGATGGTCTTGCCGTGATTTTCTTTCCTTGCTCCTAAGTGCAGGGCGGCCCAGACGGCGGCCCCTGATGAGATGCCGCAGAGGATGCCTTCTTCGGTGGCAAGGCGTCTGGCCATACTCATTGCGTCCTGATTTTGGACGGTGATGATGGTGTCAAGGATAGCGGTGTTGAGGATCTCGGGAACAAAACCGGCGCCGATACCCTGGATTTTATGGGGGCCTGCCGTACCGCCTGAAAGTACGGGCGAATCTGCCGGTTCAACGGCCACGATCTCGATCTGCGGATTTCTGTTTTTCAACACCTCACCCACTCCGGTAATGGTGCCGCCGGTGCCCACTCCTGCCACCAAGATATCAATCTTGCCTTCACATGCCGCCCAGATCTCTTCGGCGGTCGTTTCCTGGTGGATGGCCGGGTTGGCCGGGTTAGAGAACTGGTTGGGCATGAAGCTGTTCTTCTCATTTTCGGCCAGCTCTCTGGCAGCATCAATGGCGCCGCGCATCCCTTTGGCAGCCGGGGTGAGAACCAGTTCGGCCCCCAGGTGTTTGAGCAGGATGCGACGCTCCATGGACATGCTCTCGGGCATGGTCAGGATCAGGCGCAATCCCCTGGCCGCGCAGATAAAGGCCAGGCCCAGTCCGGTATTGCCGCTGGTCGGTTCGATAATGGTGGTATTATTGTTTATCTTTCCGTCTCTTATTCCGGCCTCGATCATGGCATACGCAATACGATCCTTGACGCTGCCCATCGGGTTTCTTGATTCCTGCTTGGCCAGGATGGTGGCCTGACATCCTCTGGTTATTCTCGATAAGGTGAGCAGGGGGGTATTGCCGATGGTGGCGGTGAGCGGCATGCTGGTCATGGGGTCTCCCGTTGTTCTGTCTGTTACTTTTTCTTTCCCGAAAAAATCAGCTCCGGCCGCTTGAGCATGACCCGTGTATCGGGCGGCACGCTTTCGGTAAGCCAGATATTGCCGCCGATGATCGACCGTCTGCCGATCACCGTTTCGCCGCCCAGAATAATGGCGTTGGCATAGATGATGACCTCATCCTCAATGGTGGGGTGCCTTTTTACCTGCTGGAGTTTGACCCCGGCATCTCGGGGCAGGGACAGGGCGCCCAGCGTTACCCCCTGGTACAGCCGGACATTTACACCAATAATGGAGGTCTCGCCGATCACCACTCCGGTGCCGTGGTCGATAAAGAGGCCGGGGCCGATGGTGGCGCCAGGATGAATGTCAATGCCGGTGAGGCTGTGGGCGTGCTCGGTCATGATCCGCGGGATGATCGGCACCCCCAGCAGAAACAGCTCATGGGCCATGCGGAAGATGGAGGTGGCCAGCAGGCCGGGATAGCTGAAGATCACCTCGTCGGAACTGTTGGTGGCCGGGTCACCGGCAAGCGTTGCCCGGATGTCGGCGGCCAGGGTCTCGGTGATTTGCGGCAGGGTCTTAATGAAGCTCAGGGCCAGGCGATGGCCGCGTTCTTCGCAGTTGGTGCAGGCCTGATTGGTACGCCTACAGTCATGGCGAATGGCCATGGTGATCTGTTCGGTGAGCCGTTCGTAAAGCTCGGTGGCCTCCTGGCCGATGTAATATTCCAGATTAGAGGCATGGAGTTTGGTCTGGGTAAAGTACCCGGGAAAGAGAAGTTGTCGCGCCTGGTAGATGATGTCGATGATGGCCTGGTGTGAGGGGATGGGCACCGGGCCGATGTGGTCGAAACAGTTCCCGGTCTGCCCTGTTTTTGTTTGCCAGAGGGCGACAAGTTGTTTGACTACCGCCGGGATCTGGTCATGCAGGCATATATTACTGCCGGGATCATGGTCACAGGGATCACTGGTGAAAATGACGGTCTGTTTGCCTTTGGGTGTTGACATGGGCGATCACCGTAAAGAGCGGCTTATTTGGCCTTGGGTTCCAGCTTTCCTGAGGTTCCAGTTTCTTTTGTGACATCTGCCATAAGATCACGTACTAACTTGCCGTTGGCGGTCATTGCGTTGGGGTTGATACCAAGGAGCTCCTGCCAGGTCTGCAGGGCCTCGGGAATCCGGCCAAGATCATAGAGCAGAACGACGCCCTTGTTCAGGCGAGAAAGTTCGTGCCGGGGATTGGTCTGGATAGCTTTATCAAAGGACTCTATGGCCTTGTCCGGTTGCTTGTCGAGCCGGTACATGACGCCAAGATCAGTGAGGATGTCGGCGTTTGCTGGTACAAGATTAAGCGTGCGGGTATAGGCCTCAATAGCTTTTTTGACCTGATTCGTGTCGAAGTAAAGATTGCCAAGCTTGTTCCATGCATCACCATTGCCGGGATTTTTTCCCACCTCTGTCTCGAGTCCCGCAATAGCCTTGCTTTGCTCATTATTCAGGGTGATGCCTTGTTGTTCAGGGGGAGTGTTGGGTTGGCTGGCGGTAGTTTTTGATGAACCAAGCTTGTAAGTAGTGAAAATGGTTCCGGTCAGAAAGCCTAACAGTAAACTGATGGCGATGGCGATCAGCAGGGTCTCTTTTTTTACCATTTTTTCGGTAGTTGTCATGGTTGTCCTTTGAGAATGATTGAGTGTATTCGTGTAAAAAGAAAAGGCTCTGTTCCCGTTAAGTGTTGAAAAATAAGCAATGGTTCTTATCTTTTTGATATATCACAAGAAGGAGGGAACCATGGAGAACGAGTCCTTTTCTAAATTGTTAGTTCAAATCACCGAGATGGATCATCGGCAAC
>CAISPV010000101.1 GCA_903887485.1 uncultured Desulfobulbaceae bacterium
ATCGACAGGCCCTCTCGAAGGCACTAACAATAAAATCAAGACCATGCAGAGAAAAGCCTATGGTTACAGAGATATGGAATTCTTCAAACTGAAAATAATGGCCCTTCATGAAACCAAGTACGCTTTAGTCGGATGAACCAAAAAATTGGTGTGATATGGTTCAAACCATTTTTTGCAGAAAGCCTTTAAGATTTTGCTGTTACTTCCGATTGGCTATGAAGCCGTTCGATAAAGAAAAAATGTACATTAGCAGGGGCAAGGTCAACAGCGGAGAGAACAACGGATAATTGAGATGTTTCCTGAACGGTTATGGAAATCGGTAAAATATGAGCGAGTCTCTTTGCATGCTATGATACGATCAACGAAGCTCGTAAGTCGATCATGCAGTATCTGGATTGGTATAACCGATCCATACCATATTCAAAATTAGGTAAAAAAAACACCTTACGTGCCGTAGGTGTAATGTGTGCAGATCAGACGGGCATTTCTTCCGCCGGAATTAAATAGAAGCTAAAAGAGTTGCGAATGAAGCCGGCTTGATCCATCAAGATATCGAGGGGGAGGGTGGTCAGATCGTCGACCGTAGGTTCGATATTTGGGTCGTGATCTATGAACATGATCTTGAGATAGATTTTACATTCATCGCAGGTCTCCGCTTTGACCGCGCCCAAGTCCCCTTCGATCCCGTGGTAGGCAATGTCTTTGGTTGATTGGCAGTTGCTGCATTTTGTGCGAACCATATGCCATTCCGAAGCGCACAGCGAACAGTGTAGATAACGCTGTCCATTTTCGCCTCCACCGTTGCGCACGATGCTTGTAAGCGGTGGGGAGGCACAAACCGGACAAAGGGTTGGCGCTGCGCTGCACGCAAACGCCTCACGGCCAAGGGACGTGGCCATGTGCACCCAGTACACCTGCAGCGCGGCCCCAACCAGGGGCGCCGCCGCGAGATCTAACCCGGCATAGTCGCCTGTGAGCAGACCGTCCGCCATGGACTCAAATGCCGGCTCTCCTGCTGCCAGCAGACGGGCCAGACTGTCAGTCGTTGCCGGTTCTGCTGCATCGCGTACCATCCCGATAATCATCCGCAACGCCTCATGCCAACTGGCATCACGCCGCCAATTCTGAATCGCCAGCGGCGGCATGCCGTGCTGGCGACTTAGGCGCAGCCAGTCTGCGTCCGGCAGTGCAACTTTTTCATAACCGTTCAAGGTGTCCTGCTGGGCCCGGGCTACCCTGGCCAAGAACTGAAGATACTTCTCAAGGGGATGCCTCTTGGCCAAGGCCTTGCAGCGTTCCTCCCGCCTGGCGAATAAGGTTTCCCTTTCCGGGAGCCGTAGCCAGGGGGCCTTCCTGACTGGCGGCTCGATCTCGCCGGGCTGAATAATGGTGGTCGCCATTACTCGCTCCTCTTGGACATTTCTTTATACCAGCCGGGATAATGGTGTTTGGCCCAGGCCGCAGTCACTGTCCCGCGCGTCATACCGCGAATGGCGCCTCGTGTCCAGTAGGCCGCGTAGATGTGGACAATAATTGCGACAATCGTAACAAAACCGGCGATTCCGTGGGCCACCACCGCCAGCCGTACCAGACCGATGGAAAACATCGGCGCAAAGTAAGGCTGCCAGATGACGATCCCGGTAAGGAATAATATGGCAATCATGAGCAGCAGCGTGCGAAACAGGTACTTTTGGCCGATGTTATAGCGGCCGATGTCAGGCATCTCGACGGGATGGTTCAGCATGATATCCATCGCCTTTTTTTGCCATTGGTGGTCGGCGTCGGTGACGCGGTTGTATTGCCATTCCTTTGATGCCAGCATAAAAAAGGCCACCAGCATGATGACGCCGACAAAAGGATGCAGAATCTTCGCCCAAGGGCCGCCGCCGAAGAGGCTGCTCAGAAAAAAGAACGCCGGGTGGAAAAAAGCCAGCCCGCTGAGGGTTGCTAGGATGAACACAATGGCGACAAACCAGTGGTTTGCCCGAACCCCTGGAGTATGGCGTAGTATCAAACCAGATTTATTATTCATGGTGACTCCTTGATAAGTCGAGCAGGTATGGCGTGAACGGGCCAGGCCGTTCACCGCCGCTCCCTACTTTTCGGTTTCATCCTCTTCCGTTTCGTTTGGTCCGACGGTTACATAGTGCATGATACCGGTCAGAACCGCCACCCCAAGACCGTAGCTCATCAGCGGCTTGGCAATGCCCTTCCAGAAAATGACCAGCGGGCTGATCTGCGGGTCTTTGGCCAGTCCGCTGTAAAGCTCCGGCTTATCGGCATGCTGCAGCACATACATCACATGCGTGCCGCCAACGCCCTTCGGATCATATAATCCGGCGTTCTGGTAGCCACGCTCCTTGAGGTCGGCGATGCGCCCTTCGGCATGGACGATCATCTCCTTTTTGCTGCCGAACATGATGGCGCCGGTGGGGCAGGTCTTGGCGCAGGCAGGCTCCAGGCCGGTTGCGATGCGGTCGGAACAGAGGGTGCACTTATAGACCTTGTGGTCCTTCGGCGACAGCCGCGGGATGTTGAAAGGGCAGCCGGTGATGCAGTAGCCGCAGCCGGTGCAGTTTTCCTGCTGGAAGTCGACAATGCCGTTTTCATGCTGGACAATGGCCCCGGGAGCAGGGCACGCCTTCAGACAACCGGGATCAGCGCAATGCATGCAGCCGTCCTTGCGGATGAGCCACTCCAGCTTGCCGTTATCCGCCTCCACCTCCGAGAAGCGCATGACGGTCCAGGAGCCGGCCGACAGGTCAGCGGGGTTGTCGTAAACACCTTGGCAGGTACCGACTTCATCGCGGATATCGTTCCATTCCATGCATGCCGCCTGACATGCCTTACAACCTATGCATTTGGAGATGTCAATGAGCTTGGCCACCTCCACACTATGCCGCACGCCGGGGGATGGGGTGGTGGTGGCGGAGCGGCGTTCAATGTTCAGTGATTGCTGTACCATGGTCCGCCTCCTTATGCCTTTTCTATGTTGACAAGAAACGCCTTGAATTCCGGGGTCTGCGCGGTGGCATCACCGACGTAGGGCGTCAGGGTGTTGGTCAGGTAGCCGTTTTTGGCCACGCCCATAAAGCCCCAGTGGATCGGGATGCCGACCGTGTGGACCTTGCGGCCGTCCACATCCAGGGCCTTGATCCGCTTGGTCACCACGGCCACGGCCTTGATGAATCCCCGGTTGCTGCTCACCGTTACCTGGCTGCCGGAGCTGATGCCTTTCTCCATGGCCAGCTCTTCACCGATCTCGACGAACTGCTCCGGTTGCAGGATGGCGTTGATTTTGGAGTGCTTGGTCCAATAGTGATAATGCTCGGTGAGCCGGTACGTGGTCCCCACGTAGGGGAATTTATCCGGCTTGCCGAAGGCGTCGAGATCGCCCATGAAGATCCGCACCGCAGGATTGCATTTGGTCTCCGGATTATCGGGGTGCATGGGGTTTTTGGCAAGCGGCGACTCGAACGGTTCATAGTGTTCCGGAAACGGGCCGTCCTTCATCTTGCCCAGCGCGAACAGGCGGCCTACCCCTTCCTGCTGCATGATAAAGGGCATGACCATCTCTTCTGGCCTGGCATCTGGGCGCATGTCGGGAATGTCGTTGCCGACCCATTTGCTGCCGTTCCATTCGATGACCAGACGTGAAGGATCCCACGGCCGGCCGGCGAGATTGCATGAGGCGCGGTTGTAGAGGATGCGGCGATTGGCAGGCCAGGCAAAGCCCCAGTTGAGGGTCTGGCCGAGACCGGATGGATCGCTGTTGTCCCGCCGGGCCGCGAGGTTTCCGGCCGGGGACCACATGCCGCCATAGAGCCAGTTGCCGCAGGCGGTCGTGCCGTCATCCCGCAACTGGGCGAAACCGGTCAACTGCTCACCGTCCCCGACCAGCGACCGGCCGGAGATCTCGCGCGCCAGTTCTTCCGACGAGGGCTGATCCGCAATGCGGTACGGCCAGGAAAGCTGCAGGACCGGCTCGGGGTAGGCGCCGCCTTTCTTGGCATACATCTCCCGCAGCTTGATGAAGATGCTGGCGACAATCTCGACGTCTCCCTTGGACTCTCCCGGTCCGTCGGCCGCCTTCCAATGCCACTGGATGACCCGGCCCGAGCTGGTATACGATCCTTCCTCCTCGGCAAACAAGGTCGAGGGCAGGCGAAAGACCTCGGTCTGAATGGCGCCGGGGTCGACATCGTTGAGCACGCCGTGATTTTTCCAGAACTCGGAGGTCTCTGTGGCGAGCGGGTCGATCACCACCAGATATTTCAACCTGGCCAGCGCCATGCCGACCTTTTTCTTATTGGCCACGGCGGCAAGGGGATTATAGCCCTGACAGAAGAACCCGGTGATTTTCCCCTGGTGCATGCGCTCAAAAATCGCCAGGGCATCGGATGGCCCTTCGAGTTTGGGAAGCCAATCAAACCCGAAATCGTTTTCCTTGGTCGCGGCCTTGCCATACCAGGCCTTCATCAGGCTGACAAAAAACTTGGGATAATTGCTCCAGTAATTCATCTGGTTGGGGCGCAGGGGCTTGGGAATCCACTTCTTGATGTAACCCCCGAAGGTCGCATCCTGCTCGGTGGGCAGCGTCATGTAGCCTGGCAGGCTTTCGCCGAACAGGCCCATATCGGTGATCCCCTGGACGTTGGAGTGACCGCGCAAGGCATTGATGCCGCCGCCGGCCACGCCGATATTGCCGAGCAGGAGCTGGATCATGGCCATACAGCGGATGTTCTCCGAACCCACCGAGTGCTGGGTCCAGCCAAGGGCATACAGGCTTGTCATTGTCCGGTCGGGAACCGCCGTGGTTCCAATCATTTCGCAGATCGTCAGAAACTGTTTCTCGGGCGTCCCGGTGATCCGGCTAACCATCTCCGGGGTGTAGCGGGAGAAATGCTTCTTCATGAGTTGAAAGACGCAGTTGGGATCCTGCATAGTCTCATCAATTTTGGCATAGCCGTCGGCGTCCAGTTGATACGACCAGGTTTCGGTATCGTATCGGCGGTGCTCGGCGTCATAGCCGGAAAACATCCCGTCCGCGAACGAGAACTTCGGATTAACGAGATAGGTCGCGTTGGTATAGGGTTTTACATATTCGTGCAGGATCTTGTCATGGGTCACGAGATAGTTGATCACCCCGCCCAGAAAGGCGATGTCGGTGCCTGGCCGGAGGGGCGCATAATAATCGGCCACGGCCGCCGAGCGGGTGAAACGGGGATCCACCACGATCAGCTTGGCCTTGCGGTGCGCCTTGGCCTCGGTGACCCACTTGAAGCCGCAGGGATGGGCTTCGGCGGCGTTACCGCCCATAATGAGAATCAGATCGGCGTTCTTGATATCGATCCAATGGTTCGTCATCGCGCCTCGTCCAAAAGAGGGGGCCAAACTGGCCACCGTAGGAGAGTGTCAGATGCGGGCCTGGGTATCAATGGTGACAACGCCTAAGCCGCGCAGCACCTTGTGCGAGATATAGCCGACCTCGTTGATCGAGGAGGAACTGGCAAGGAAACCGACGGTGGGCCAGCGGTTGACCTTCAGGCCGGCGCTGTTTTCGGTGACGAAATTTGTGTCGCGGTCGGCCTTCATGTGTGCGGCGATGCGGGTGAATGCCTCGTCCCAGGAGATGCGTTTCCACGTATTGGAGCCGGGTTCGCGCACCTCCGGATAGTTGAGACGGTTCGGGCTCTGGATCATGTCGAGCAGGCCGGCTCCTTTCGGGCAGAGCGTGCCGCGGTTGACCGGATTGTCCGGGTCCCCCTCGATATGGATGATCTCTGATCTGGCGTTTTTTGCCTTGTCACCCATACTGTAGATCAAAAGACCGCAGCTCACCGAGCAATACGGACAGGTGCTGCGTGTTTCAGTGGCCCGCGTCAGTTTGAAGCTGTTCGTCTGGGCCAGGACCTCGCCGGGCGAATAGCCCATCAGACCGAGGCTGGAGCCGCCCAACCCGGCGGCGCAAATTTTGCAGAACTGCCGTCTCGTCACTTGCATGGTTTTCTCCTTATGGATCGGAATAACAATGAGACTTTCTATGATTTTTCAGGATGTGCGGGGTGACGCGCATCCATTATTCACTGCGTATCATGAAATTCATAACGTCATAGGACTTTCAGAGGAGAACCACCCCTGTACATTTAACTTCCTTATCAGGTTATAACAGGTCACCAATGAATTAAAAAATATTAAAACCTCTCTATCTCACAACATTATATTATTATATGCTCGCATGAAATGTTAACTTCTGTCAAGAAAAGGCATAGATAAAAAGATCAAGTTTTGAGTTGTAAATTTGAAGATTCAAATACCCAGCAGGTAAAGATATCCACTGGCGCTCTCAAGGCTGGGCGAATAGCTTGAAACTTTAGATTGTTCCTGAATCTTCGCATAGGTTAATCTAATTTACATGTCGACACCAGACTCACGGAATTTTTTGTACACTGCATCGGCTATTTCGTTAACATTCGATTGTATGGCCTGTTGTGGTATCGCCAAGTCTCGGATAATTTCTCCCTGGCGCTGACACGCAACTTCACCATAACTCAGAAAGGTCGTCAAAACTTTCTCATGCCCGAGGTTCTGGCTCCATGCCTTAAACTCTTCGGGGGTTTTACAAACAGCTTCGCCGAGTTGAACAATGGTGTTTCTAAAGCTATGCGGGTTGAAATACGGCAGGCCAGCACTGACAAAGGATTTGCGAAATATTGCGCGAATGGGCGTGGCATTACTCCAGTGATTTCGTGCAAGCCCTGCCACTTCAAATTGGCGAGAATCCCCCAACGCCATTCGTGTCGATGGGAATAAGGGATCCTCATTTCCCCATAGCATCTCATCCCGGAGATATGACACCCACGCTGCCACAATCTCGCGCACTTCCTCGCCTACCGAAAAGAAGAAGGTGTTAAAGGTTTTGCTGAATTTCGTTTTTACTTCCCGCGCATCCTGATAAACTCTATTCGTGATTAAATCGACATGCTTCAGCTTCATCGAGGCAATGGCACTGTCTTGTGCACCAGTCAATAATGCGAAAGCCATCAGGGCGCGATTGCGGTGCTCGATATCGGTATCGACCGGCATCGTATTGATGACGTGTTTGATCTGTTCCATGGTCGGCACTTTTTGTTCCCGTTGAGCCGTAGCAACGCGGGTGTTATTGTCCGACAGGTTGAAATACTCGGCATCGGAATACTGAAGTCGTGACTTGTAGCCAGGTTTATCCGAAAGTGGAAGAATCGTTTGAGTTGCGTGAGTGTCGCATGCAAAGTCGCCTTGCTCAATTTCTCTCCGGACCGCTGTCCCTTCTGCTCGGCAAGGTGCTTCTAGAAGGCGATGGCCTGCTCGAAATGAAATGCCTTGCACGATATCTGCCTATACCTCGAAGCGATTCAGCACCTTAGCCGCTGCATCGACAGTGGGTTCGCTGTGCCGCTTGGCTTCCTTCAGAAAAGCAAAATACCTGCGTTTGATCCGTTCATTAACTGGGTTGTGATTTTTCATGTTCTGATGTCTCCTATTTCAAGTCACTGTTCACGGTGGGTTTAATACTCCAAACTAGAATATACAGGTGTATTAAGACGAAGCTGGACGGTATCGGATGGTGCAGGAAACAAAAAAGGCCAGCTCCAGGATTAACCCGAAACTGGCCTACAATATGCTTATGGTGGCGATGCAGGGAATCGAACCCCGGACACTACGGATATGAGCCGTATGCTCTAACCATCTGAGCTACATCGCCATTGATTTTGAGACGAGACAAATACCGCATCTACGCTTCACTGTCAACTATTTTTCCCTAAAACAGTCTAAGAAGACACAAAAAAATCTTCAAAATACCATAAAAGGAAAGGGCCTCGATTCGAGCTCCTTTCCTTTTATTTTTTCTTCCTATCACAGAAGAAGAACAGCAATAAACTCTTTTTACATCATACCGCCCATTCCACCCATGCCGCCCATGCCACCTGAAGGCATGCCCATACCAGCACCAGCACCCTTCTCTTCTGGCATATCAGCAATAACACACTCAGTGGTCAGCAACATCCCGGAGACAGATGCTGCATTCTGCAGAGCGGTACGAGTTACCTTGGCAGGATCGATTACACCAGCGGCAATCAGGTCCTCATATTGCTCGGTTGCGGCGTTAAAGCCAAAGGCACCTTGCAGGCTCTTCACATGCTCAACGATAACAGAACCTTCACGGCCCGCATTGTTGGCAATCTGACGAATAGGCTCTTCCAGGGCACGGCGCAGGATATTTTTACCGAGCTCCTGCTCACCAGGAAGCACCAGACCATCCAGAGCCTTCAGGCAACGCAGATAGGCAACGCCGCCGCCAGGAACAACACCTTCCTCAACGGCTGCACGGGTGGCGTTCAATGCATCTTCCACGCGGGCCTTTTTCTCTTTCATTTCCATCTCGGTAGCAGCACCGACATTGATAACCGCAACGCCGCCGATCAATTTGGCAAGACGCTCCTGCAATTTCTCTTTATCATAGTCAGAAGTAGAATCGTCAATCTGGGTCCGAATCTGTTTAACCCGAGCCTCCAGTTTGACCTTATCCCCAGAACCATCAATAATGGTTGTGTTGTCTTTAGTCACAACAACCCGCTTGGCAGTACCAAGGTCGCTCAAGGTTACATTCTCAAGCTTGATGCCAAGGTCTTCAGTAACAACCTGGCCGCCGGTCAGGATGGCGATATCCTCAAGCATGGCCTTGCGGCGATCGCCAAAGCCAGGGGCCTTGACAGCCGCAACATTCAAGGTGCCGCGCAGCTTATTGACAACAAGAGTCGCCAATGCTTCGCCATCGACATCTTCAGCAACAATGAACAGTCCCCGACCCATCTTGGCCACAGATTCAAGAACCGGCAGCAGATCCTTCATGCTGGAGACCTTTTTCTCAACAATAAGGAAATAAGGATCTTCCATATTAACTTCCATCCGATCCGCATCGGTGACAAAGTACGGAGAGAGATAGCCGCGATCAAACTGCATCCCCTCAACAACATCAAGGGTGGTATCCATGGATTTTGCTTCTTCAACAGTGATAACGCCTTCCTTACCAACCTTGTCCATGGCCTCGGCAATGATGTTGCCGATGGTCTCGTCACTATTGGCAGAGATGGTGCCAACCTGAGCAATCTCTTTCTGCTCTTTCGTTGGAGTTGCAATCTTCTTGAGCTCAGCAACAATGGCCTCAACACTCTTGTCAATCCCGCGCTTGATCTCCATGGGATTACCACCGGCAGCTACCAGCTTCACGCCCTCGGTATAAATAGATTGAGCAAGGACAGTCGCAGTTGTGGTGCCGTCACCGGCCACATCAGAGGTCTTGGAAGCAACTTCACGGACCATCTGCGCGCCCATGTTTTCAAACTTGTCGGTCAGCTCAATCTCTTTGGCCACAGTCACACCGTCTTTGGTGATAGTGGGCGCACCGTATGATTTCTCAATCAGTACATTCCGACCCTTGGGACCAAGTGTTACCTTTACTGCATTTGCCAGGGTATTGACACCAACGAGGATGGACTCGCGGGCCTTTACACCGTATTTAATATCTTTTCCAGCCATTATTTATCTCCTTTTATCATTCACGCCCCTCTTGCAAGAGACAGTAATATACACTGTTTGACGCCTTTTTTTATTCGATAATACCCATGATATCATCTTCACGCATGATCAGGTAATCCACACCATCAAGTTTTACATCAGTGCCACCGTACTTTGAAAAAAGCACACGATCTCCGGCCTTGACCTGCAGAGCAACACGATCTCCCTTCTCATTGGTCTTGCCAGGTCCGACAGCAATGACTTCACCTTCAGCTGGTTTTTCTTTGGCACTGTCAGGAATAATAATTCCACCCGCGGTCTTGGTTATCTCTTCCAGTCTTTTCACCAAAAGACGATCATTCAATGGACGAACTTTCATGTATTTCCTCCTACACGATTTTGTTTGAAGATTGGGCATCCGCCCCCTGCACTTTAACCTAGAGTATCAACAACAAAACAACACCCCAAAACTGGGCAAAACTATAGGCTGGCTTTTCCAAAAATCAAGGGGCGAATGCCAAAAAAACATCCGCCCCTTACCAGCACACGATACCTGCTTTCCACAAAAAACGCACCAACCGAGCCTGTACAACTCACCTAGAAATCAACCGACCCGTGTTATCCATTTGAAAGGATCTTCCTGCTGCCCACTCTGAATCGCCTGCAACTCGTTAAATATTCGTTGCGAAAACTCACCAGTCCTGCCACGATTAATAACATATTTCGTATCCTGATAACAGAGCTCACCCACGGGCGAGATAACCGCCGCCGTGCCGGTGCTAAAGGCCTCGGTCAAGGAACCATCAATACTGGCCGCGACGACCTCATCAATAGCAATCGGCCTTTCAAGCACCTTCACGCCCCACTTCCGGGCAAGCTGGATCACCGAATCCCTGGTAATACCTGGCAGGATGGAGCCGTCAAGCGATGGTGTTACCAGTTCATCATTGATCATGAAAAAGATATTTGAGGTGCCGACCTCTTCCACGAACTTTCTTTTACAGGCATCCAGCCACAGGACCTGGGTGTATCCAGCCTGATGTGCCTCCTCGGCCGCCATGATACTGGCCGCATAATTTCCGCCAGTCTTCACATCGCCAACCCCGCCAATGACTGCACGCACATACTTATCCGTGACATAAATCTTTGTCGGGCTGAACCCTTCAGGATAATAGGCCCCAACCGGACACATGATAATATAAAAATAATATTGGCCGGCCGCTCGAACCCCAAGAGCAGGCTCCACGGCAATCATGGTCGGACGAATGTAAAGGGTGGCACCCTCTGCCGTGGGAATCCAATCCCGATCAAGATAGACAAGGGCCTTGAGAGCCTTTAAGACCTTTGCAACCGGCAAACGGGGCATACACATCCGCAGGGCCGAGGCATTCATCCGCTCGATATTATCCTCGGGGCGAAAGAGATAGATCTGCCCATCTTTCCCCTTGTACGCCTTCAACCCCTCAAAAATGGCCTGACCATAATGAAAGACCATGGCCGCGGGATCCAGTTTGAATTTGTGATAGGGAGAGATCTTGGCATCATGCCAGCCACTCTGCCGGTCCCATTTCATCAAAAACATATGATCAGTAAAATGTAATCCAAAACCAAGACTATCCTGGGCAGGTTTTTCTTTCAGTTGTTCCTGGCTTACCTTCTCCAGCCCTATCTCCAGATTTTCCCACATGATAATTTCCTCTTTTTACGAGAAGCCGTTATTCAATAATAATTGTAACATTGAGATACCGTAACCGGCATAAGGAGCTGTAACAAAATGGCCTAGAATATAATCGTTATTTCGTTATGGCACCTAAAAATAAAGTCGATGTCTTTGCCCCCAAAGAGGCGTCCATCTTATTTCTCTTTTCTTCAATCAGGTTAAACTTTATAGTAGGATACTATGGTTTCCCTCTATTTATATATAAAGAGCATAATGCCATCTCTAAGCCGTTGGAATAAATTAACTGTTACATTTATATGGCATGAACGGCATAATGAGCCGGTCGCTCTTCCGCCGGGGCGCTCCCTGTTGCGAGCGACATTGGGCCGGCCATGGCTTGCGTAACGAAATGGTCAGGAATATAATAGTTGTTGCGAAACGGCTCCTAAACTATCTTGAATTACCCAGCTCTATAAAAAATTGCAACTTTATTTCTCGTTTTCCAATCATCAACTACGCCAGTTCAATCCGCCATGAGCAATGACCAGCCCCAAAAGACCTCAGGTTCTCAGTATCCAGGCACACTGGAATCCCGTTATTTTCTCTTGATATTTTGTATTTCGGCGATCTTTCTGGGACGGATTCTCTGGCCCTTCTGGTCCATCCTGATTCTCTCCTTCCTGCTGGCCAGTCTGTTCAGACCCATCTATGCTTTTTTAGGTAACAGGCGACTATCAGCGCCCTTTGCCTCTATCCTTACCTGCACCTTAATCATCTTTCTTGTTTTCATTCCACTGCTCCTTTTTATCGGCACCCTTTCCAACGAGGCCTTAAGCCTGTATCAATGGGGACGAGACGCAGGTGTCGGACTCCAAATACACTCCTTTCTCCAGAAAAGCCCGCTGGTGACCCAGATCCAGACCTATCTTCATGGACTTGGCCTGAACTTTGAACCAGCACAACTTACTGACACCTTATCTTCTCTTATCAAGACCGGCGGTCTTTTTCTCTACAACCAGGCAAGCTCCTGGGCGGCCAATATCCTGAAATTTCTCGCCCTCTTCTGCATGATGATCCTCATCATCTTCTTTCTGCTCATCGATCAGGAAAATCTTGTAGCTTTTCTCATCCGCCTTTCACCGCTCCCCGACCACGAAGATCGGCTCCTGCTTGCCAAATTTGAGGAAACCGCCAATGCTATCCTCAAGGGAACTATCGTCTGTGGACTTATTCAGGGCATCATTATCGGGGCAGTCTTTGCCATATTCGGCCTCAACGCTCCCATCCTTTGGGGTTGTATCATGGCCGTCGTGGCCTGTCTCCCAATCCCCGGTATCGGCCTGATAATCATAATTCCAACTGCCATGATCCTGGCCATAAATGGCCAGCTAGAAACCGGAATAGCTCTCTCCCTGTTTTATATGATCCTCTCCTTTTCCATAGAATACGTAATAAAACCCAAAATGGTTGGAGGACAGGTCAAGATGCACACCTTGCTGGTCTTTCTTTCTCTCATGGGGGGAATCACTGTTTATGGAGTACTTGGCATCATTTATGGGCCACTGATTGTCACTGCCTTTCTGACCCTGTCAGATATCTATTTGACAAGATATGATTTTTCTCTTCAAAAAAAATCATCCTAAAAACAAGACAACTTTGGCTCACAGGATATTTTAGCTGCAAAACTATTTGATACCTACTGGAGGCAAAACATTAGCAGAAAGAGGAGGAGGAGGAGCAAAAAAGAAAAAGCCAAACACTATGCAAGTGCCTGGCTTCTGTTACTGAAAAATGGTCGGGGCGGCAGGATTCGAACCTGCGGCCTCCTGCTCCCAAGGCAGGCGCGCTAACCAGACTGCGCTACGCCCCGACACAAAAAAGAGACAGTCCAAATCAAGAATTGGACTTGAGATTGCTGGCTCCTCGGGACGGATTCGAACCGCCGACAGGGTGATTAACAGTCACCTGCTCTACCAGCTGAGCTACCGAGGAATATTTGTGGCCACTTATAGCATATTCACAGGAACTTCGTCAATACTTTTACACGTTTTTTCTCTGCAAAGAATCTTACAAAAATCTCAAAGGTAAAAAAATGGACCTCCCGGGAAACAAAACAAAAATCATCGCCACCATAGGGCCAGCCTCTGATAATGTAACGACCCTGATTCAAATGATTCAAGCGGGGATGAATATTGCCCGGCTGAATTTTTCCCACGGAGCATTCTCGTCGCACCGTAAAACCATTGCCAAGATACGAGAAGCAGCCCAGCAATGTGGTTGCCGGGTTGCCATTATGGCAGACCTTCCAGGCCCCAAGATGCGTATAGGCAGTATTGCAGGCGAACCTATCCTGCTTCAAACCGGCGACATCTTTACCCTGACCACCGAAGAGATCACAGGAGACAACCGCCGAGTCTCAGTAAGCTACCAGGATCTGCCGCAGGCAGTCAAGGCAGGCGACATCCTTTATCTTGATGATGGCTTTATTCAGCTTGTTGTTGATTTCGTGCAAGGCCAGGAAGTAACCTGCATCGTCCAAGTTGGCGGCAAATTACGCTCACACAAGGGGCTCAATCTGCCGGGCATTGACCTTGGCGTCTCGGCCTTTACCGCCCATGATAGAAAATGTCTGAAATTTGCCCTCAGACATGGCGTGGATGCCATCAGTCAATCCTTTGTCGCGACCGAGGCCGATCTCATAGATGTCAGAGAGACAGCCCGACAGCTGGGATACTCTCCCTTTATTATCGCCAAGATCGAACGCTCTGCCGCGCTCAATCATCTTGAGGCCATCTTGCAGGCTACCGACGGCCTGATGATCGCGCGTGGCGATCTGGGGGTTGAAATCCCCATTGAGGACATAGCCATCACCCAGAAAACAATCATGGCTCACGCCCAAAGGGCCGGCAAACCGGTGATTACCGCCACCCAGATGCTTGAATCAATGACCACCAACCGCAGGCCAACCCGAGCCGAGGCCACCGATGTGGCCAATGCCATCCTTGATGGCACCGATTGCATCATGCTCTCTGCGGAATCGGCCATGGGGGCCTACCCCGTAGAGGCGGTGGCCATGCTGGCCTCCATTGGAACATCGATCGAAAACTTCCGCCCCGACTGTCCGTTCAAAAGGCAACTCACCCTCGACAGCAACTGGAAAAAAGCCGCCATAGGCCTCATCACCCTGGCCGTAGATTCCGCCATCGAACGAATCGAACCCGCATTCCTGATCATCCCCACCCAATCAGGAGCAACTGCCCGCAATATCGCCCGGTTCCGGCATAAAATCTGGACCTTTGCGATCTCCAGTTCGGAAAAAACCTGCCAAGAGCTCCTTTTTTCCTATGGAGTGCATCCACTGACCGCCCATCCCATGCCCGAAGACTGGAACCGTTACGCTGATGACCTGCAACACCGCTTTGGGCTTCCAGGCGAATTTTCCATCCTGACAGAAGGACCATCCCCACTTCACCCTGACACCAATCACCGGATGGAACTCATCCCCTTAGGAACCAAAAAGATTACGCATTGACACCCGATACGAATCAGTATTCAACCCCGCCTCAAGCCAACTGCTCCCGCATCCGGGCCACACTCTCATCTTGCAGATAATCATCAAACGGCATCATCTTGTCAATAACGCCCTTGGGCAGGATCTCCATGATCCTGTTAGCAATCGTTGCCACCAACTGATGATCATGTGAGGAGAAAAGCAGTACCTCGGGGAAGGCAAGAAGCGCGTCATTCAAGGCGGTGATCGATTCCAGATCAAGATGATTGGTAGGTTCATCAAGAATCAGGGCATTGGCATCCGAGAGCATCATCTTGGACAGCATACAGCGAACCCGCTCACCCCCGGAAAGAACACTGGTCTTTTTCAGGGCCTCATCCCCGGAAAAGAGCATCTTGCCCAGAAATCCCCGGGCAAAGGTCTCTCCCTCGGTGATTGGGGTATATTGCCCCAGCCAGTCAACCAGGGTCATATCATTGGTAAAATAGGCGCTGTTGTCCAAGGGAAAATAGGAAACGCTCATGGTCACGCCCCAACGGTATGTGCCGCTATCCGGTTCGATCTCGCCGGCCAGGATCTGGAACAAGGTGGTCTTGGCCACACTGTTGGTGCCGACAAAAGCGACCTTATCGCCCGGTCGCAGGGTAAAATCCAGGTCGTGAAACAGGGAAACGCCATCAACAGCCTTGGAGAGCCCCTTGACCTCAAGGATAATATCACCACAGGGCCGCCCTGCCTTAAACGAGACAAAGGGATACTTGCGAGAAGAAACGGGCATATCCTCAATCTGCAGCTTATCCAGCAGCTTTTTCCGGGAGGTGGCCTGCTTGGACTTGGAGGCATTGGCGGAAAAGCGCAGGATGAACTCCTTGAGCTCCTTGGCCTTGTCCGTCACCTTTTTATTGTCGCTCTGCCGCTGCTTCAGGCTGAGCTGGCTGGCCTGATACCAGAAGTCATAGTTACCCACATAGATCTGGATTTTGCCAAAATCAATGTCGGCCACATGGGTACAGACCTGATTGAGGAAATGGCGATCATGGGAGACAATGATCACCGTATTCTGAAAACGGGAAAGAAAATCCTCAAGCCAGGTGATCGACTGGATATCCAGATGGTTGGTCGGTTCATCGAGTAGCAGGATATCCGGACTGCCAAAAAGAGCCTGGGCCAGCAGCACCCGCACCTTTTCGCCGCCCTCCAGCTCCTTCATCTTCTTGGGCAGGAGTTCTTCGCTGATCCCCAAACCGCTGAGGAGCACAGAGGCCTCCGACTCGGCCTCATAGCCATTCATTTCCCCAAATTCCGCCTCCAGCTCGCCGCTGCGGATACCATCCTCTTCGGTGAAATCGGCCTTGGCATAGAGGGCCTCACGCTCCGCCATTAACTGGTACAGCCGGGCATGGCCCATGATCACCGTATTGAGCACGGTCTCCTCGTCAAAGGCGAAATGGTCCTGCCTGAGCATGGCGATACGCTCCCTGGGACTCACAGATATATCCCCCTTGTCCGGTTGCAACTCTCCGGCCAGGATCTTGAGAAAGGTGGATTTCCCGGCCCCATTGGCGCCGATCAGACCATAACAGTTACCCGGGACAAACTTAATATTAACATCCTTGAAAATAACCCTTTTCCCATAGGAGAGGGCAACATTGGAGGCATTGATCATAATGAAATCTCTTTTCAGATAAAAGTATCGATGATTCTAAGCAGTTATTGCTCTAGATTTTTTCCACTAAGTGAAAAAGAGAGAATTTAGCATGAGGGCCAGCGGAGACGCAAGCTTAATCTGGTCACAACAAAATTGATACTCTCGTAACAAGCCAGAAGTTGAGATTTCCCATTCTTCCGGCGAAAACCGGAAGAACGGTTTTTATTGCAAAAACGTAGCAACTGAACTCTACCAATCAAAATGTCAAACTTGGTACTTAATCCATCCCCGCTCAATCAATATCCCTGAGAGAGAAGGTGACAGGAGGCCGGATAAGGGGACGCAGCAGGGGGCCCAAGATCGGATTTTCTCCCCCAAGGAGAGAGGTTATACTGATCTTTTTACTCTAATTTCTTATGGACAAAAAAAAACCCGCACACCAAGAAACAAGGTGTGCGGGGTGGGAAAGTTGCCCTACCGATATATTAGTAGTTTACAGTTCCTTTTCCGACTACCGCTTTGGCCGTAGTTGATTCGATAGACTTCAGACCTACAACATAATCACCGGCGCTCAAACCAGCCGTTGCATCAACATCAAGATACATACAACCAAGTGTAAGACTACCACCCCCAGCCGAACAATCAACAGGAACACTAACCCAGCCAGATGGCAGGCCACCATCCATAGCAGCTTCAAGTGTTGCCTCGCTAATAATGGCAGGATATCCTGCCTTTTTCATAAGGTTCGCGGCGAAGTTCATGGCCGTAGTACCCGACGCCCCGCCAAGAACCCCGTTTGCCGCTGCTTTCTGGGCATCACTTTTCATGTCAACATACTTCGGGACAGCAACCGCAGCCAGCAGACCAAGAACAACAATGACCACAATGAGTTCAATGAGTTCAATGAGGGTAAAACCTTTCTGATTGTTCAACACGTTCTTTTCCATTCTCTTCTCCTTTTTATTATAATTACTTTTGCACTTGCACTTGCACTTGCAAGTACACTTCCACTTACATTTACATTTCTCCCCATAAATAATCAATGTTTTTTCGTTAATGTCCGGTAAGTAACCGGCAATAGCCACCAAAACATTGCAAGCCCCCTTACCCACCCTTCACTACCTTCATCATATCCCACATGGGCATGTAAATGGCCAGGGCCAGGAATCCTACCATCACCCCCAGAAAAAGAAGCAAAATGGGTTCCAGCAGGGTGGAGAGATTTTTGATGATATAGTTCGTCTCCTGCTCATAATAATCAGCCACCTTATCCATCATCTCATCCACCTGGCCGGAGTGTTCGCCAATAGCCACCATCTGGACGATCATATCCGGGAACAGAGGATGACGGCGGATGGCCTCATGCATCTCCACACCCTCCCGTACCTCGCCTGTCACCTTATCAACGATCCCCCAGAGTACCAGATTTTCAAGGGAAGTGGCCGACAACTCCAGGGTCCTGATAATGTTGACCCCACTTTTCAACAAGACAGAAAAAACCCGGCAAAATCGGGACAGATAGATTTTCAAGGAAAGGTCACCGAAGATGGGCAGTCTGAGCCACAACCGGTCCCGCAGGGTGCGGTAACTGTCATAGCGCATGGCCAGGCGATAGCCAATGATTATTGCCGCCACCATCAGTAAAATCAGCCAGAAATAACTGGCGGTAAAATCACTGATGGCAATCAGGATCCTGGTGGGTAGGGGTAACTGAACCCTTGAGTTTTTGAACAGGGTAATAAACTTGGGCACCACAAAGGACATCAGAAAGAAGGTGGCGCCAAAGATGGCAGTAATGACGATCTTGGGGTAACGGGTTGCCGACTTGATCCGCTCGCTGACTTCTTTTTCATTCTCATAGAGTTTGGCGAGATAAAGAAAAGAGCGGTCAAGGGTACCGGTCTCCTCCCCCACCCTGACGATATTAAAAAAAAGGGGAGTGGCCAGATGAGGATAGATGGCAAAGGATGCACTGAGACTGCCCCCCTCTTCAATGCGGCTGGCAACATCAAGAAGAAGAGCGGCCAAGACAGGTTGCGTCACCTGCCGCCCCATGATCTGCAGGGACTGGAGAATCGTTACCCCCGCCCCCAGCATGGTGGCCATCTGCCGACAGAACAGGATCTTATCATTAATGCCAATCCCAAACAGCCTTTGCCAGAAATTAGGCGCTGCCGCGCCGCGCACCTCCTCCTTCCCCTCAGCGTCAGCAATCCTGATTACCACCGGATGCCGCCCCTGGCCCGCAAGCCAGCTCTCAACCTCCTGCACGGTTGAAGCAACATGTGTGTCCGAGACCACATGACCATCGGACTGGATAGCCTCATAAAAAAAAGTCGCCATATCTGCCGGCCCTATTCCCTGTCAGCCATGGTCACTCGCATCAACTCCTCAAGCGAGGTGACACCGGCCTGCACCTTGCTCAAACCTGCCTCGCGCAGGGAGACCAACCCTTCTTTCTGAGCCTGGCGAAACAGGGTTTTGCTGGAAGCCCTCTCCATAATCATGGCCTCAATAGCACTAGAAACCGGCAGGATTTCATAGATAGCAACACGACCCCGATAGCCACTATCTTCACATTGGGGACAACCGACAGCCCGGAAAAAATATCGATCCGCGTCATAATCCAGCCCCATATCGCGTTGCACTTCTTCTGGCGGGATAAAACGCTGCTTGCAATGCGGACACAGAATCCTGACCAACCGCTGGGCTACAACCAGCCCCACCGAAGAGGCGATGAGAAAAGGGGCAATTCCCATATCAACCAGGCGAGTAATCGCCCCTGCCGCATCATTCGTATGCAGGGTGGAGAGTACCAGATGACCGGTCAACGCCGCCTGCATGGCAATCTCGGCGGTCTCCGCATCACGGATCTCACCGATCATCACCACATCAGGGTCCTGGCGCAGGATAGAACGCATGGCCGAAACAAAGGTGAGTTCTGCCCTAGGATTGACCTGAACCTGATTCACACCGCGCAGTTCATACTCCACCGGGTCTTCCACAGTCACAATATTGCGACCCACATCGTTGATCTGATTCAAGGCACCATACAGAGTAGTAGTCTTGCCACTGCCGGTTGGCCCTGTCACCAGAATAATCTCATGCGGGTGCATCAGATGTTCAGTGAATACCTGATACTGTTCCTGACCAAAGCCCAGGCCATGAAGAGTAACTTTAATCTTTGACTTATCGAGCAGGCGCATCACCACCTTCTCTCCTCTGTTCAAAGGCAGGATGGAAGTTCGGACATCGAGGCTGCGGCCGGCAACGGTGATTTCAAAACGGCCGTCCTGCGGCTTGCGCCGCTCACCAATATCCAGGCTAGCCATGATCTTGACCCTGGAAATAATGTTCGGATGGAGTTCCAAGGGATATTCTTTAAACGGTATGAGAACGCCATCCACCCGCAACCGTACCCTGATTTTTTCATCATCCGGCTCAATATGGATATCACTGGCCCCGTCTTTCACCGCCTGCAACATGATTTCATTGACCGCAACCACCGCCTCAGACTCGTCACCATCCCCTTCTTTCGCTTTCCCTCCTCTTTTATCTACTTTATCTGCCTTGTGATAGATGGTGTCAATGGCGCTGAGGATAAGACCTTCCGCAGCAATGCAGATAACCAGCCGCTTCTTGGTCTGCCGATCCACCTCATCCGTGGCAAAGATATTCAGAGGATCAACAAAAGCAACCAGCAACTGATCTTCATTCTTACCAATGGCAATAACCTTGTGCTTACGGGCAATCATCTCCGGGATGGTCCTGGCTATATCAGGATCAATAACAATTTTGCCAAGATCAACAAAAGGAATCCGCAACTGCTGGGACAAGGTTCTGGCAATGTCCGTCTCAGTCACGAATCCAAGCCGTTGCAAGGCATTGCCAAGCTTGAGTCCTTGATCACGCCCATAGTCCAGAGCCTGCTGCAACTGCGTGGCGTTAATCAGACCTCCTTCTACCAGGATATCTCCAAATCGTTTTTTCTGTGGAACTGCCATGGATGCTTTTCCCTAACCCTCTGGAATAAAATAACTTTTACACTTCAATGGCAAGAATGGCATAAAGAGCCGATCAATGATCACTTCGTGATCAACGGTTTTATTTTAACATTCTGTTCCGGATCAGGATCCTTTACCTGCTTACTCTCAAAGGTAAAAGGATCCTGGGCCGGAGCAGGGGGGGCGCTTGCCTGCCCCTTTTTGGTTGCCTCGCCCGATTGTGGCTCAATTACCTGCTCTGCAAAGGGAAGAGTGACCATTTTCTTTTCGGTAACCCCTCTACCCTCGACCGCAATGGTCTTCCGGTTCAGAGCTCCATGCTCCTCCCTGATAATCGTTGGCGTTAAAAACACCAGGAGTTCATAGGTCTTTTCCAGCTCATCGGTATTCTTGAACAGATTGCCGACCACCGGAATCTCTGCCAGCCATGGCACCTCCTTGCTCCCAAGATCTGAGTCCTTGGCCAGAATGCCACCAATAACCACAGTCACTCCATCTTCCAGCAACAGATTAGTCTGAATCTCCTGCTTGTTCAGCAAAGGTTGACTACTCTTAGTCACCTGAGTTGCATCAATAGAGTCATTAGTCACCTTCACATCCAGACGAATAAAATTATTTTGCAGGATCTTCGGGGTTACGGTGAGGCTCAACAAGGCCTCGCGAAAAGAGGTGCTGGCAGCGATATTGGTGGTGCCTGCTGTCTCATAGGGAACTTCCTTGCCCTGTTTAATCTCTGCCTTCTGACCATCAAGCACTACGACCCTGGGAGAAGAAAGCAGGTGCAGTTGTTTCTTCTCCTGCAGGGCGGACAAGTCCGCATCCAGAGTCCAGTTATCACGAATAAAACCAAAAAGAATATTCGTGGCAGGATTCGCCACCGCAAGATCAGTAACCACGTTCAGGGTATTGGCTGGCGCCCGTGTCAACTCATTATAGCCCCATTTAATCCCGAGCTGTTTGGAAACCGATTTTTCCATGGTCACGATCCGGGCCTTGATATGAACCTGCGGGGCCGGGCGATCAAGATCAACAAGCAGTTTCTTGATGCTTTCCACGTTTACCTCGTGATCCTTGACAATCAGACAGTTGCCGTCACCGGACACGGTCATGGCGCCAACATCACTCTTTACGACCTCCAGCTCCTTGAGATACTGGGCCACATTCCCAAAACTAGTACACAACCTGACCATCACCAGGTCTCTCTGATCTTTTTTCAAGGCATCAGCCTTTTCCACGATCAAGGTCTTGTTTGACTCATGAAAACGAAGCTTCTTCGTATCCATGACCACCTGGAACACATCATACAGGCTGACGTTTTCCAGATCGAGGGAGATGGTGTCAGCATTCGCAATAGACTCGTCAACAATCACATTCACGTTGGCCTGACGGCAAATTCCCCGCAGGAGGAGATTCACCTGCAGATTTTCACCCCGTACGGTCGCGGTTTTATCACGCAGTCGATCAAGAAGCTGCCCTTTACCTTCCTCAGCTTCAACACCCTGCGCCACAAGCCCTAACCCCAAGAGCAACAGAGACAGACAACATAATGCCTTCCAGTTCACTCCAGACAACCACACAGCAACACCTTGGTATCTCTCATTTACGTTCCTCACTCCTCTCATCCCCCCTCACATTTTGCGTACCAAGGTCGATAATGTGTTGCTGAAAATTCAAGGTACGCAGCGAGCCCTCTCTTGAAAGCACTACCGAATCCTTAGATATCTTCAAGACCATAGCATTCTCCACCTTTTCACCTTCTTTCAAGATCATATTATTGATAATGGCCAGCGGTGTTTGCGGATCCCACACAATTCCCGATATGTGCAAGCCGGCAAAAAGGTCCTGTTTGCCCCGCATCCTGGCCAGATACTGATCAATAAATTCAGTTGACCAATTAAACGGATCACGAGATCCAGAGTTGATTATTTTCTCCGCTCCGGTCTCCTGCACGTTATAACCGATCAACACCTTTCCCTGGCCGGTCTCCATCAACTCAACTGCCCCGAGATCAGCGCCGCGCAAGCAAAGTAAACATAACAGGCAGCAAACACACCACCAAGCTGTCCGGCCTTTTTTCTTTTTCCAGAATCCCAAAACTATGCCCTCTCAATTAACGAAGCTGTACCCGTCCAAGCACCAAACTGAAATGCACCCGGACTGATTGGGAAAAGGCATCTACGGATTTTACAGTTCCTGGAGTCACCTCCGGTTGTTCATCCTCCGTGCCAAGCTCCTCCAGAACAAGATCACTGATTGTCCCAACCTCTGGGCGATTTTCAAGATACCGAAGGTACGCAATAAATTCTGAATAAGCAGCATCCCCCTGAAGATTCACCGGATAGACATCAAAACGATCAAACGACCTGACATCCATCACATTCATCTGCAGAAATTTCCCTTCAATATCAACGGGTGAATTTGGCAACAGGGTGAAAATCACATTGGAAAACTGTTCTTTAGCATTATCCCCCTGAAACTGTTCCTGATAGAGTTGTCTCTGAAAACGGAGCTGGACAAGCTTTTCTGTCAGCTCCTTTCTTTCAGTCGTAAGATCCTGAAATTGTTTTTCAACCATCGCCTCTATTGCACCATTGGCCATGGATGTTACGAACTCCTTTTGCTGGGAAATTTTTTTTTGCAAGTTCTGCTGCCGGGGTTGGATCAAGAGCGCCTGAATGCCATAACAAACCACCACCACAATGACTAATCCCAAAAAAAGCTGCCGTACCTCAGAAAGGACATCAGGGGTATGGACAACGCTCCCCCACAACAACTTCAGTCTCTGGCCAACATTTGCACTCATAATTCTTTTGCTATTATTTTAAGGATTGGCGCCTGGGAAACAGATAATACTCACGGAAGAGAAGCCTTTTTCATAAAGCCCAGCTCATCTTAGTTATGAACGACAGCCTTGTCCTTCTGCTTCCCGCCCTGCAATTCAAAGACAATATTGAAGGCCAGAATATCCCCCTCTTTTCTCTGTTCCTGATTGAGAACCGAGAGAGAGACATTCTGCAGCCGGGGTATCTCACCCAATTTCTGGACAAATGCCGGAAGATCCCGATAGATGGTCGCCTGGCCTGAGATCTGGCCACCTCTGCCTTCCAGGGTAATCTTTTCACAGCGTATAGTAGGCGGAAGGATCACGGTAACCGCATCCAGCAAGGCCGAAAAAGATTGTTTCTGTTCAGGAATCTTGGCCAGATTAGCAACCATCTCTTGTAACTGCTTTGCCTCTTCTCCCAACTGTTTTATATTATCAGCTAATTGTTTGACCACAACCTGCTTACCCTTGAGGGCATCGTCCTTGACCTGAAGAGCCTGAAGATCTTTATCAACAGCTTTGATCCGCCTGTCGAGAGAGTGCGCAAAGACCAAGAACACACCTACAGAGAGGCAAAGCAGGACACCAATAACTATAGGGGTTGCCCGTTTAATCCTCCGGGAAAGAAGCTGCTGAGGGACAAGATTTATTCGTTCAAGCATAGAGCTTATCGCCGTAGCGCCCCAATGCAAAGGGCCGCCAGGTTCTGGTCGCAATCGGCATCCACCTTCCGGGGTGGAAATTGTTCTACCTGAACACCCATAGACCCTTTAATCACCAACTCCAAGGCACTGTAAAAAGATTCAGCACCCCCGACAAAAACTCTGTTAAATGGTTTTCCCTTGAGGACAGAAACGCTATAATCATTAGTGCGCATGATCTCCAGATTGACATTCTGCAGATACCCCTGCCATTCCTGTCGTCGCCGCTGGCCTATGGAACCTTCCTCCACCACCAGGCCTGCCGACTCGGGCACTACCGCTGTCGCGGGCACACCTTTATGGTCCTGCAGTAAACAGAAGTCGGCAAGGATATCTTCCCCATCTCCAAAGTTGCCACTCTTTTCTGTCTCCACCTGATCAAACACCTCCACCGCCGGCATCTCCTGCCCTTCCTCCAAACCGGAAGCAGTTTCGCTACGCCCCACCGTCTCTTGCCCGGTATCCTGTTCCACAACTGCAATCGCATCCGAAGATAGCTCCTCGTCGAGATACGGTTCAACGGGAAGACGCAGGTCAACAGACCGCACCAGGGTTATACGCTCCTGTTCATAAACAGCCATAGAGATCGAACCCTGCCAGACAAGAATACAGAGGATAGCCCCCTCTCCCTGGGTCAGACCACTCAGCTCAAGATAGGAGCAGGCGGAAAACACATCTGCCTCGAACCAGGTTATCTCCTTCTGACGGCCATGTAAATCCTGTTGCAATTTCTTGAACATCGCCACAGGATAAAGATAGACGGTCAACTCCTGACGATCTGGAAAGGTCTGCCCCACCAGCCAGTCATAAATATAATCAGTCACCGGGGCATTCAGGACTTTGGAGAGGCTATAGGGAAGGAGCCTCTGGCCACGGCCTCACGGTTGACAGATGGAACCGTCACCGAGACAATCTCAAAGGAACTTAAGGGAAGGACAAGGGCAACTCTGGCCTTTTTTCTGCCGGTGCTGGCAAAAAGACGATTGACGGCAATTTCATCACCCTGGCCTCTTGACGCAGAAGCGAGGCTTCGTACCGAGCTCGCCCCATTTTTGCCGACACAGACCTCAGCCAGCAGGGCCTCAGTCTCACTGGCACAGAGAGCATACCTCATCTTTTTATCAGGCCACCAGGATGTCATAATCAAAAAGGGCAATGGAAGAGGGAAAAGACAGAAAACTCACCTGTGATCCACGGGCTATTATTCGCTTGAGATTAATGTTTTTGATCATGGGGTAACTCCGGTGAGGATTTAAGACTGACACCCGACATCCTATCCGTCCTGTTCTGGCGATTTACCCGCAACGGGAGATAATTGGGGTCCAGAGCCTCTACCATTGCCAGATATCGTGCAGCGGGACGACTCAGGCCGACCTCATCGAGAGTTACCGCCATATTCATAACCGGCTCAATCCGCGAATGATCAAGATCCATGGCCTGCTTAAAAAGAAAAATCCCGGGCCAATACTGTTTTTGCAAAACGAGATCCACGCCCTTATCGTTAAGAATCATCACTTCATCTTTGACTGGCGGCAACTTGACGGTCGGAGACTCATTTTTTTGTTCAACCTGTAACGGGGCAATGGGAACAACAGACTGCTGCTGTTCCAACACAGTGCGAACCTGCGTCATTTTCTGTTTCAACCGCACCATAACTGGCTCCAGCCCTCTGCCCTGCCACAGAAGAACGATTAAGGCAGCTATAACCCCAAGACCAAGGATTAGAGCACGACTGCGACTCTGTTTTTCTGCCATCTTATTACCGGAAAAGAATCATTATCACAAAGGGGAAAAATCATCAATGAGATGGCTAAACGAAAAGGCCTAAAGACAAGGCGCGCAAATCCTGAGGAATGAGGCGTACTTTTTGGTACACCGCAGTGACGAAGGAATAGCGTAACGCCGTATTTGGGCCTTTTCGCGACGCCATCAGCTTTACCACTGCGAAGGCACTTTATCAGCACCATCCACATTATCGGTATGAAGACGATCGTCGTTTACATAAAAGAATGCGTCAACTATACGGCCATTACCATCCCGCTCATTCCCAGGATAATAGGCCCAACCACTACTTTCATTGGCCAAACGAGGGTTCGCCCTGATATCCGACGAGGCACGACCAGTTACCCCGGAAGGAAGTCCTGACATCCCTGGATTCATATCGGGAAGCAGGCAAGGCGGCAGCGCCTCATTCGGGGCAGCGGAAAGAGCATCATTGCTGCGCACGATCTGATGGAACTTGATGGACGCCGGTCTGGTGGCAAGGCTCATCTCATTGGCTTGGACCTCGGCCAGGGTAGGCCAATCGGGATTGTCCCCCGTCGGCCCGGTATTAATACCAGATGTGAGAATTTTGGCATGCATCAGTTCAAGACCGCCACGGATAGCCGCCAGCTTTCCCTTCACCACGGCGATCTTCGCCTCTTTTTGCATTGCCATATAATTGGGAATCGCCACTGCAGCCAGAATACCCAGAATAATGATAACGACCAGAACCTCAATGAGGGTAAAACCTTTTTCTCTTGTCCCTGAAAGATGTCTCATTATTTTTACCATTATTTCAACATGTTACCAAAAAAATATAAGCCAACCCCGCCTGACTCTACCAAACAACTCATCAAGACCATACCACAATCAACTGTTTTTGTTAATTTTTTCTCTTATTAATCAAAAAGCTTACAACATTGCAACCCAAAAGGGATTGAGAATCATTTCGACAACAAATACTTTGCTTCCACTGTTCTACTCACCTGGGCACGAGTAGCCCGAACTCGAATTGTTGCCGGAGTGGTTGGAACCGTAAAGCTATCGGTAATAATATTCGTGGCAGTTCCACCCACTGCTGGACTTACAGAACCGGGAAGATTTCCACCACCATCATGACGCAAAACATTCAACCGCATGGTGGATTCAGCGCTGTAAAGCGCCTGAGCCCAGATATAGTCTTCTGTTGAAGCCACAGAACTGATGACGGTATAACGGGCAATCAGTACCCCGAACATCCCCACCACCACAATGATAAACACGGCAGTAATGAGCCCCATGCCTCGCTGATTTATTATGGGATTAGGGAACATTGCGCACCTGAATCTCTTTATGAAAATCTAAGGAATTCCCTTTATTTACCAAAGTAAAATTCACCCTTACCAAGGCGTTCCTCGTCAAACTGGCCGGGACATAATTGAAAGAAAGAGCGGTAATATGGCTGAGGAGGGAATAAGCCGGAGGAGTCGTTGTGGGAGTAATATTGGATAGACTGGTAGCAAAATCAGTTGCCAATGTAACATCTATTTCGGCACGATAGAGCACGGAACTATCCAGAAAATAGCGGACAGCCTTCTTGACCGGATAAAAACGTTTCGTGGCAGAATGTCCGCCAATAACTACTTTATTCAGATTCATATCAGCGCCTGCCGCTGTCGTGCTATATATTTTACGATTCCCAACAGCAGCGAAGTCGGCCCAACTGGTATTATAAATAGAGATAAGACTTCCATCGGCAAGGGTAGTATTACTAAGGTCATGGATCGTATCATCATCCACTGGTTCATATTTTCCAAAGATACTACCATGCAACGTATTAACATCAATAAGGCCAAAGCTGACAGTGGTGCCTGTATTGGTAATAGCATTAGGGATCATGTGATGGATCTCTCTCTCCATCCGCATGAGAGCAAGCTTCCCCTCTTCAAAGAGCTCCATCCTGGCGTCGGTATCGGAAAAACCCTGGAAGGCAGTAGTAATCATTTCACCACCCATGGCCCCAATAACGCCCAGAATAAGAATCACAAGGATCATTTCTATCAAAGTGAAACCCGCTATTCCCGCAAGCATCGGTCTTTTTTTCCGGCAAGAGATTAAAAATTGCATGAAACCGCCACCAGCAAGAAGGTTTCGCCCAGAGGGGACGTCACAGTCACAATGATCCGTTTTGTATCTGTGGCCGCACTCGCGGCTGTACCCTTGGATATCGCCGCAGAAGTGTCAATGGGCGATGCATTGCTTGCAATATAGTCCACCGTTACGCTACGGGTGAACCCGGTCAAATTTCCAGGGAGCTGGGCCCCGTCCTGGTCATAAAAAAAGCCGGCAACAGGTTCTGTAACACCGTTATAATCATCCACATCATCCCAAGATGCACGGTTATTCGCGCCGGCTGTCTCCCCTGCATCAAGCCCAATGGTTGAAGCCACGGGCCCAGTGCCAGGAAAGGCGCAACCAGGATCCAGGGAAGAACGTACGGCTGCTCCCGTTGACTCGGAGGTACAGATCGGTGGATTGCCACCGTTAGGTGAATGTGCATCCCATTTCTTGGCCAGAATCTCATCCATCATTGCCTGTCCTAGAACTAAAGCCTTCTCACGAAGAACAGGATCAGGGCTATGAGTAATGGCAGAAAAAAAGGGAAGCAGAATCATGACTGAAAACCCTAAAATGACAATGGTAAGAACAAGCTCAATCAGGGTGAAGCCCGCCGTTTTTTTCTTTGCGCATACTCTTATCAGGGACATGTGGCACCCCGTATGATATAGCCTGTCTGCGGACAGACCGTCATATTCTCAGTGCCGGCAACAATATACGTTACAGCGCCTAAAGGCGTTGCCGTGTTATCACTCACAGGCTCACCAAGACCGTTAAACCAGAGCCCGGTTGCCGGGAGTGCCGGGCCACCGGTAATGGTCATGGCGCTCTTATCAAGAAGAGAACGAGCACTGAAATCGGAGACTTTTTCACTGCCATCCCGACGCTGAACGGTATATTTTGAGGTTGCCGTATCAACAAAAAGACCCCAGGCGTTACCGGCAATAAACTCCCTGGTCATAGCCATATGCTGGGCATAGCGAACGGCCCGTTTAAACTCCAGCGCTGCCGCCTCCGTATCCATACCGGTTGGCCATTTTTCTACCACCGCCACCGACAGAATCGAGAGGAGCAGGATTATCATGACCAGCTCAATCAGGGTGAAGCCTGAAGCGCCACCCACCATTTTTTGTCTGCTAACAGCCATCACCGCATGATCTCCTGCCAATTGATGATCCGGTCGTTACCCCGATAGATGCCAAAGGTAAACCCACCGCAGGAGCTACATTCAGGTGTTATACAATTCGTAAGAGCGGTCAACCAGGCTGGCGTCACGAGACAAGCTGTGAGCGACTCGGCTACTGCTGAGGTAGTGACAGTAAATGTCCCTTTCCCTGCGGCCAGAGGAACCGGCCGAATAGCAGTTATTCTGGCAGTGTCAAAGGTCAGCCCGGTTGTGCAGTTATCATCAACATGAACCACCCATTTGGTTCCATCATAATATCGAACCTCAAACGGTGAGTTGGTGATATCTGCTGTTTCCGGGCCAAAGTTGTTAAAAATTTTCAATAGACCATAACGAATGATGGTGTTCCCTACATCAACCCGGTCAGGAGTGCCTGGCGGGACGCTGGTATCCAGGTTCATATCGGCGGAAAGAACAGTAACTGCGTCGGTATCGGATGGGACAATTCCCAGGTGAAATGATGCATACGGTCCACTTGGGGCAGCCGCACGATTCAGTTTCAGATTGGCATTGAAGGTTCCAACTCCTGCTGCCCAGCCGTTGCCGGAAGATGGCACTGGAGAAGATGAAACTATAGTAACTTCTCCAGGATTGGAACCGACGGTAAAGGCCGTTGCTGATATCGGGGGAAGAGCGTCGGCAAGATCAATCGCCCCGAAGTTGAAGTTAGCGACTACACTGCCATCAAATTTGGCAAACAAACCGGCGTAATTGGCAGTTATTGTGGGTGTGGTCAGGCCATTGTAGGCGGTGATGTGGAAGTTGCTCACTTGCAGTTCTTCGCCGGCATAGGTGAATGACGAAGAGGATGTACAGCTTGCGAGGCGGCGATTAACAATGGTTCCAGGTGAAACCAAAAAATGATCCGGGGTGAAACGTCCCACATTGCCGCTTACAGTTCCCGTTACATTCCCTGCGCCGAGATAATCGCCATCCTCTATGCTTGGCGTAAGGGTGATGATGCCGACCTCGTCCCAAGTAAACTCGGTACCGCAGGCACTTCCCGCAGTTCCAGCATACCCTGCACAGTCAACCCCAAAATCACCGAAACTACCGCCTACCGTCGTCAGGTCATGCGTCAATCCCAAACCGGTCACAACAGCGGAAGTCAGCTTAACGCTTTCCGGTATGGTTTCATTTCCGTAATTCGGTGTGGTATTACCAAGCGCG
The DNA here is from genome assembly GCA_903887485.1 of uncultured Desulfobulbaceae bacterium. Lineage (GTDB taxonomy): Bacteria > Desulfobacterota > Desulfobulbia > Desulfobulbales > Desulfocapsaceae > UBA2270. The sequence goes on from CAISPV010000101.1 coordinate 30,124, forward strand.
TTCTTCGCTGTCACGATAACGGAAAATTGTTCGCTAGCCCTCACGAATTTATCTCCCGACGCATTTGCCGCCGCCGGATTTACAAGATTAGGCGCAGCGGTTTGCTGGATAGCCGTAAGTTCAAAATGATCCGGTTTCACCACGAAAGGGTCAGTACCCGTCACGATCATGCCGGCATCGGGCGGGGTGTTGGCGCTGCTGCCAACGTAGCGGGCGTTGAGTTGCATCAGACCGACATCGTCGTATCGCACCGAAGTCAGGGTCGCCACACCGCTACTGTTGAACGCCAACGAGAACGTCGAAGTATATGCTGGCGTAGCCGTGGTTTCAATATCAAGGCCATTAACCTTGAGCGGCAGCGTACCGGAAACAGGGTTTTGGTAATTTCCCCAGAAGGCCACGGTGCGTGTAACATTCTGGAATAACGGTACGCAGGTGCTGCTATCGCTCGAACGTACCGCACTGATATTGACCGGGCCGGAGGCCGTACCCGAAACAAGATTCGGCACATCGAACAGAAAACCGGCCTTGTACACACTCATGTCACAGGCCGTCGTAGTATCCGGTACCCCGGCGTTCTTGCTGCAATAGGGACTGCCTGCATATGTGGGGACTGGCGACACCGAACTGGTACCCAGCCGCACGGTCTGCGGATCCACCTGCGCGGAATCGGAAGGCAAATGGATATTGACCGTTGTTTGCGACTGCCCGCTGGGGATAGTGAAGGGCACACTATTTCCCCCTGCCGTAAGATTGCCGGTAACACCGCCGGTATAGAGGGTCGAACAGGAGGCGTTTGCACAAGCCTTGACCACCACCACTTCGGCGGAACAGGAGATTGCACTGCCATCGTGCTCAATGCGGATGTGATCCAGCGCCCCTACCCCGCAGGCGTGGGTGGCATTCATGTCAGTCGTGATCTGTGCGGCTGTCAGTGCGGAAGCATACAGGCGCACCTCGTCAATCACACCGTTGGCGGAGTTGCCGCGATTAGGATTGGTATAGACCGTCGTTTTGCTGTCGCCAGCGAAAAACGTGCCGTAATTGGTGGTGGCCGAGGTCACGGCGTTGTTGCTACGAGTTGCGTCCTGCACTCCGTCCACATAAATGAACATCGTATGGGCGGTGAAATTCCAAGTGATGGCAATGTGATGCCATGTATTGACAGCAAATCCTTTCGCAGTGCCAGGGGCAGTTTGTACAGTGCCGCCAGCGTTGTCGAGACTGAATTGCAAAACACCAGTCTGTTGCAGCACTAACCAGAACTCGCCGGCATTTGTTGCTCCGGTGGCATCGAGCAGCGTACGGTCATTGGTGTTTCCATTAGCTGTCCAGGCGACATTATTCTTGTACCAGAAGCTGACCGTACCGGCAGTGCCCAGTGCGTTAGGATTGATGGGAGTATTCACCCCCATTTGCGTTGCGGCTCCCGTGCCCAGCGGAATAGTCGCAGCCCTACAGGTATCGCCCTTGAGTCCACTCGCAGGCGCAGCCTCTGTGGTTACAGTCGCACCGCCTATTCTGCTTGCATTTCGGTTGTTGCCGCTGCTGTCCAGCACCTCGCCAGCCACCCCCGTCCAACTCGCCTCGTCCATTTTGTAATAGGCATACGTTGACAACACAATAGTGTAGCTGTCAGTTGCGGTATTATTGGCAGGGGTGCTATCAATTGCCGTTCCCGTTACTGTTGCCGTATTGGTAATGGCCCCAGTTGCGCCAGCGCTCACCGCAACCGTCAGCACCAGAGAAGAAGAGGCCCCGCTGGCAAGCGTCCCCGTGCGCGTGCAGGTGACTACCTGACCCGCTGCGCTGCACGACCACCCCGTTCCGACCCCGGAAACAAAGGTCAAACCCGCAGGCAGGGTGTCGGTAATGGTAATCGGTTGTGGGGCGACATTGGGCCCCGCATTCGTTACGTTAAGGGTATAAGTAGCGTTCGTTCCTGGAACGAGGGCGGCGCCTCGCGTCTTGGTCAAAGAGAGATCCGCCGTCATATTGTAAGTATCGGTTGCAGTATTGTTCGCAGGGGTGCCGTCAGCTCCATTTCCAGCCACTGTTGCGGTATTCGAAATGGCAAATGTTGTTGGACTAACCGCGACGGTCAATGTCAACGTCGCAGCGGCAGCGCCAGCGGCAAGCGAACCGGCGCGGGTACAAGTGACCGCCTGACCAACCGCGCTGCACACCCAACCTGTTCCAGCTCCCGAGACATAAGTCAACCCCGCAGGCAGGGTATCAGTAACAGTAATCGGACCTGACTCTGCGGCTGTACCGATATTGGTCACATCGAGGACATAAGAGGCATTCTGGCCTGGGTCCATTACACCGACATGGGTCATGGCAAGATTGAGATCTTTCGCAATGGTGTAGCTGTCAGTCGCCGTATTGTTGGCCATATTGCTATCTCCACCCGTACCGGATACGGTAGCGGTGTTGGTTAGCGTGCCAGAAGCACCGGCGCTTACATTCACATTCAGCACCAGCGGGGCGGCCGAGGCACCACCTGCAAGTGCGCCGGCACGCGTGCAGGTAACCACCTGCCCCACCGCACTACACACCCAGCCCGTTCCACCAGAGCCTGTTGCGTTGTAGGTCAAACCTGCCGGCAATGTGTCAACAACAGAAATCGGGCCGGGCTCCGAGCTGATCCCGTTGTTAGTTACCGACATCGTATAAAAGGCACTACCACCGGGAGCCAGCGGACCACTACGCGCCATCGTTATCGCAGGGTCGATGGCTGCTGGCTTTAATGCCATCAGGTGACCGACACCTGTGTCGGCGTTGGAGGCCGCCACTGCTTGTGAAGGTCCTACTACAGTGGCAGTTGCCCAAGGGGCAGTCGACATCTGGATAGTCGTACCGATGGCATTGATCGCCGCCGGGGCCCTCTGATCAAGCCTTTCGGTAATCCCGGCAATCCCGGTTGGATTGGCGAAGCTGTCACCCGACAAGTAACTGATGGAGGACACGATCATGGTATTTGCCATCGTGGGCGTAATCGCGTTGGTCGAGTGAGTCAGACCGGACGCAGTAAGCCTCGCGCTCCATACATTGATCGGATTGCCGCCAGACGTATCTATACCGGAGAAGGCCAGGATACCACCCACTGCACTACCGCCATAATTAGGGCCCGATCCGGCAGTGTTGGCAAAGGTCCACGTATAGCTCGCCGGATCAGCTGTACCCACAATATGGTAATAGGTCAGCAGCGTCATCCCGCCCGGCAAGGTGGAAACACCACCGGCAGGTTGCTGGGTCACCGTCATCGCAAACCACCCGGCAGGTACAGTCACCACCATACCGCTTGGGCGCGCCGCAATCGATGTAATCAAGGCCTGACCGGCAACGGTCCCGGCGGGCTTGACAATGGTCAGCGGCCCAGCGGTGGTGTCTGTTGGCAATCCATTGTTGGCCCCGCTGGTTGCGCCCGTGTAAACAATAGCAGCCTGCGCCACGCCGAAACCGCACACACCTGCCATGAGGAACAGCACAAGAAATACCTGGAAGATAAACAGATTATGGTTTTTACAAGTAAGGATACCGTTCATTTTCCGTCTTCTTATAATATTAAACCCAGAAAGTTCATTAGGCATTTTAAACATAGATGATGGCCAACCAAGACTTCATCCCTGAAGGACACCTGGCCTTTCCAGATCAATGATGATGGTGCGTGTGCCCATGATCCGGCATCTCCCCGCCAGCCGCATGCAAGGCTTTATCCAGAAGATCACTCGCCTGATTCATGGCGGCAATAGCTGCGTCAACATGATCAGCCACCACCTCTTCTCCGGCTTGACGGGCCAAGACCGACCACTTCCCGCACTCTTCGACATGGCCCCGGTTATGCTCAATCCAGTGCGGTAACAAAACCCTTAATTTCTCCAACTGTTCCATTTTTATATCTTCCCCCTCTCTTTAGGGGCCGTTACGAAACAACTATTGCCTTCTTCTCCATTTCGTTACCGCCCATTATGCCGTTGATGATGTTCCAATATAATAACTATTTTCGACCAACGACTTCCATAATTTTTTTCCGTTCGCAATATTGCCTGATACCTCCAATCAGATTACACTCTTTTTAAGAATGACCTTCCCACCCAAGAAATCAATGGCCTGAATAAAGACCGCTTCCACCTTCCGAGGTTCCTCAAAAAAAGCGCTCACCTCGATAGTGGTCCCCGACACCTGCAGACGAGTCACATTCTCCATAATCATTTCTTCAACGCCTGCTTCTTCAACCACCACACTCATCTGACACATTTGCATTCCTCCATCATCATCCAAGGTTGCAGTCCATCACACCAGAAAACGAAATTCACCCTTCCCTAACAGATCATGCAGATGCAGAATCCCGGCCAGTCTTCCACCGTCGCTTACAATCGGCAGCACGGTAATTTCATGTCTCTGCATGATGCTCAAGGCGTCGGCTGCCAGCATTGAACCATCAATGGCCACCGGATCTGCCGTCATAATATCTGCCGCGCGCAAACAGGTAAGCGCCTTACCCAGAGCGACACTGCGGCGCACATCCCCATCCGTGACAATCCCCAGGATCTTCTCGCCAACCCCCATGATCAAGACTGCTCCAAGATTCTTTTCGTTCAGCACCTCTATCGCCCTGGCCGCTGGTTCCTCGCCCTGCACCAAAGGAACAGCGTTACCCGTCAGCATCACTTCACGAACCTTCACCTTTAAGCGTTCACCCAGGCTGCCGCCGGGATGATTTTTCCGAAAATCTGAGGCCTGAAACTGTTTTTTCTGCAACAGGACAACGGCCAGGGCGTCTCCCATGGCAAGGGTGGCAGTGGTCGAGGCCGTAGGAGCAAGACCCAAAGGGCAGGCCTCCATTGGCACTCCGATATCCAGCACCAGATCAGCTGCCTCGGCCAGAACCGAATGCAGACCGCCGGTCATGGCAATGATCGTTATCCCTCTCTTGTGCAGACTGACCAGGAGCCCATTCAGCTCCGTAGTACCACCTGAATACGATATGGCAATCACCACATCAGTGGGCATAACCATACCCAGATCACCGTGCATAGCCTCTACCGGATGAAGGAAAAAGGATGGCGTGCCGGTACTGTTAAGGGTCGCAGCAATTTTTTGCCCTATTATTCCCGACTTCCCTATTCCGGTAATAACCACACGACTCGGACAGTGAAAAAGAAGCTCCACTGCCTTTTCAAACTCCTCGCCGATCCGCTCCCGGACCGCCGCCAGACCTTGTTCTTCGATCAAAAAAACCTTCTGTGCTTCCAGTATCGACATTGCCTCGTTGCTCTCCACTCCCGTTATTTTTCCTTCTCACAGATCAGATCAACCGCACAAGCATCCGTCCCTGTAAACTCCCTGCAAGCATCCGTTGAATTGCCTCATCAAGCTCTTCCAAGGTAATCACAGATACCAGATGATCAAGCTGACTGAACTTATACTCTGTTGCCAACAGCTGCCAGATTCGCTCACGGACGGACAAAGGACAGCGGGCGGAATCGATCCCGATCAACCGTACCCCTCGAATAATAAAGGGATAGACCGTCAGGGCCAGATCGCCGGAGGCGGCGTTGCCGCAACTGGTTACCACTCCATCATATCGAGTCTCTTTGATAGCAGTCTCCAGATATTGACCACCAACCGTATCCACTACGCCAGCCCATCTTTCCGGCAGGAGCATTTTTTTTGGCGCCCGGACAAATTCTCCCCTGGCTAACACCGCCCGGGCTCCCAGATTAAGAAGAAACGCAGGCTCGTTTTTTCCGGTAAGTGCCGTCACCGCAAAGCCCAGTTTGGCCAGAATTGCCACGCTGATCGACCCAACACCCCCGGTAGCCCCGGTCACCAGGATATCGCCTTCTCCTGGGACACAACCCTGCCGCAAGAGCATCTCCACACAACGCCCAGCCGTGAAACCGGCCGTCCCCAGCATCATACTCTGTTGCAGGCTCAACCCTTGCGGAAGCCTCACCACCCACGCTGCCGGAACCCGCACATATTCGGCAAAGCCGCCAGGATGACTCATACCCAGGTCATATCCTGAAACAATAACCTGATCTCCCGCCTGAAAAGCAGAGACAGTTGACCCCTCCACCACACCAGCTGCATCGATGCCCGGGGTATGGGGATAGCGCCTGGTAACGCCACGATTACCAGAAGCAGAAAGGGCATCCTTATAGTTCAGCGATGAGTAGTGAACCCTGACCAGGACCTCTCCTGCCGGCAGCTCCTGGATGTCCTTCTCTTCAACCGACCGGGAAAATTCGCCCTTATTCTGCTCTCGGACCACAAAACTTCTATAGAAACCCAAAACAATCTCCCTTTTACCACAGTTTTATTTTGACGAAATATTCTTTATGCTTAATTTAACTTAGAAGATTAACAAGCACTCGTAGTTGTCACAACAAGTGTTTTTTGTCGTTCTTGCCTTTTTTTCTTGACAAGAAGACTCCTCTTTCGTCAGTATGTAAAAATTTAATTATTTTAATCAATATCATATAAATTAACAAAGCCTAACCACTTTTATTCACCATTTTTGGGGGAAGCGAAGTGACTTGGCATTCTCTTCTTGGAGCCATACCCTATGTCAAATTATCTATTCACCTCAGAATCTGTTTCCGAAGGACACCCAGACAAGGTCGCCGATCAGATCTCCGATGCCATCCTCGATGCCATCCTCACCCAGGATCCGCTTGCCCGTGTAGGTTGTGAAACCATGGTAACGACCGGCATGGCGATCATCGCTGGTGAGATTACCACCACCGCCTGGGTCGATATGCCCGATGTAGTCCGCCAGACCATTCGTTCCATTGGCTATAACTCTTCAGACATGGGTTTTGACTGGCAATCCTGCGCAGTAATCACCTCTATTGATAAACAATCTCCAGATATTGCACAAGGCGTTAACGAAGGCACTGGTCTCGATCTTGATCAGGGGGCAGGAGACCAAGGTTTGATGTTTGGCTATGCCTGTAACGAGACCCGGGTCCTGATGCCAATGCCTATTACCTATGCCCACCGTCTGGTCAAACGTCAGTCGGAAGTACGTAAATCCGGCCGTCTTCCCTGGCTGCGTCCTGATGCCAAAAGCCAGGTAACCATTGAATATGAGCATAATGTACCAAAACGGGTGGAGGCGGTCGTTCTCTCAACCCAGCATGATGAAACCGTGAACTATGAAGACCTGAAAGAAGCCGTTATGGAGGAGATCATCAAGCCGATCCTACCCGCTGACATGATTGATGCCAACACAAAATACTATATCAACCCCACCGGTCGTTTCGTGATCGGCGGACCTGTTGGTGACTGCGGCGTAACAGGACGGAAAATTATTGTTGATACTTACGGTGGCAAAGGCTCCCATGGCGGTGGCGCCTTTTCCGGAAAAGATCCTTCCAAGGTTGACCGCTCTTCTTCCTATATGGGACGCTATATTGCCAAAAACATTGTAGCTGCTGGTCTGGCCACAGAGATTGAGGTCCAGGTTGCTTATGCCATCGGGATATCCCAACCGGTATCAATCAATGTGAACAGCTTTGGCACGGGCAAGATCGCTGATGCTCTTATCAAGGCCCTTATCCTGCGCCACTTCGATCTGCGTCCCAAGGCAATTATCCAACACCTGAACCTGTTGCGGCCCATCTATCAGGCCACTGCCGCATACGGCCACTTTGGTCGAGAACGAGAGAACTTTACCTGGGAGAAAACCGATAAGGCCGCAATCTTAAGGGAGGACGCCAAGCTTTAGGCGCTTCTTGCCACGCAAACAGCAAGACTATAGACCCTTAATACATATTTAAAAAAAACAGCCCCTCCCCCACCTGTTCTGGACATCAGTACAGGTGGGCCTTTCTTTTTCAACTTATCCTTTTCACACCGAGGTATTTTTTAATGACCGTACCTAAAATTGATTACAAGGTAGCCGACATGTCCCTTGCCACATGGGGCAGGAAAGAAATCGAAATCGCCGAGACGGAAATGCCCGGCCTGATGGCCCTCCGCCATGAATATCATGTGGCACAGCCACTTAAAGGCGCCCGTATTGCCGGATGCCTGCATATGACAATCCAGACCGCCGTCCTCATGGAGACCCTGATTGATCTCGGTGCCGAGATTCGCTGGTCATCCTGCAATATCTTTTCCACTCAGGACCATGCGGCCGCAGCCATGGCTGCGGCCGGAATTCCAACCTTTGCCTGGAAAGGGGAAAATGAAGAAGAATTCTGGTGGTGTATCGATCAGACCATTTTTGGCCCTGACAACTGGCGTCCCAATATGATCCTTGATGATGGGGGGGATCTCACCCTGATCATGCATGACAAATATAAAGACGACATGAAAAACATCCGTGGTATCAGCGAAGAAACCACCACCGGTGTCCACCGACTCAACGAGATGGCCAAGAGCGGCAAACTGATGTGCGCTGCCTTTAATGTGAATGACTCGGTTACAAAATCAAAATTTGACAACCTTTATGGCTGTCGTGAGTCATTGATCGACGGCATTAAACGGGCAACCGATGTGATGATTGCCGGCAAGAATGCGGTAGTTGTTGGTTTTGGCGATGTGGGCAAGGGTTGTGCCCAGGCCCTGCGCGGCATGGGTGCCACCGTCTATATCACGGAGATCGACCCCATCTGTGCCTTGCAGGCCGCAATGGAGGGTTATCGAGTGGTCACCATGGAGGAAGCTGCCCCCATTGGCAATATTTTTGTTACGTGTACCGGTAACCTGCGCGTCATCACCCGACCCCACATGGCACTAATGCCGGACCAGGCCATTGTCTGCAATATCGGACACTTTGACTCAGAGATAGATATTGCCGCGATCAGAGATCTCCCTTGGGATAATATCAAGCCGCAGGTCGATCATGTTATCTTCCCCGACGGCAAAAAAATTATCATCCTTGCTGAAGGACGACTGGTCAATCTGGGATGCGCCACCGGTCACCCCAGCTTTGTCATGAGCAATTCATTCACCAACCAGGTCCTGGCCCAGATTGAACTATGGAAAAATCCTGGGAAATACGAGAACAAGGTCTATTTTCTGCCCAAAAATCTCGATGAAATGGTCGCCAGACTACACCTGCAGAAAATCGGGGCCCATCTTACTGTCCTGACCCAGGAACAAGCTGACTACATTGGGGTACCGCTGGCAGGGCCTTATAAACCTGATTATTATCGATATTAAGGCAGAAGGTAGAAGGCAGAGGTAATATATGATCCATTAAAATGGTTCAATATATTACATCTGCCTTCTCTGTCTTTTCACACAACCTTGCAGCCAAAGTCACATCACCAGACATCACCTCATGCCTCACTCCAGCGCGATCCCGCACCATCAGCATCCCACTGCTATCTACCCCAATTGACTCACCGTAAACGATGTCACCCGCAGGGGTAACCCACTTCATCCATCTGCCTTGCAACATATCCCGTTTTCGCCACTGATTCAATATCGCCGCAAAACCTTCACTCGCCAGTTGTGACAACAGCTGTAGAAGCCTAATCCGAATTCCTGAAAAAATACTCAAAATATCATATTCTCTCCCGGTTGCTATGAACACGGATGTAGCTGTTTCCTGCAACTCAGCTGGAAAGGCACCTCTCTCACCATTAATATTCACCCCTATTCCCACCAAGGCGAAATTCCCTTCACCAGTATCCTGCAAGGGAGATGTTTCCACGAGAATCCCACCACACTTTTGGCCAGAGATATAAATATCATTGGGCCATTTGAGCTGTACTTGCAGTTGGCATATCTCTTCCAAAGCCAAACTCACAGCCAGCCCGGTAGTTAATGTTATTTTTGAATAGTCCTCAACCGCAAGTTCTGGCCGCACCAGAATCGTACAGTACAAGCCTTTTCCCGAAGGCGATTGCCACGTCTTCCCTAATCGTCCCCGCCCTGCCGTCTGGCTGCCAGCCAGAACCGCAAAGCCATGGGGTTTGTCTTCACCTGCAAGTTCACGTGCTACTCGGTTCGTTGAATCAACCGTCTCAAAAAAAAGCGTATCTTTCATGACATTCTTGAACATTCCCGTAAATAAAAGGCAAAAAAAAAAGTGCCGAGTTTAAAACTCGGCACTTCATCAAATCTCAACTTCAAAGAAGCTAAAAATTCAATACTTAATTTACACCACTGTCGCCTTCTTCATTCTTAATACGATTTTTCATGGCATACATGGTGGTGGAACCAGAAGACCAGAACATCATCTTTCCTTCCTTAACCAGATCATTGGCCACGTTCTTAATTTCCCGTGGTTTAGTATCAGGATCACAGGCATAAAAATCCTTAATATAGAGCTGTGGTTTCGGAGCAGTTTCTGCCTTCTTCAAGATCGCAGCCTTGAGTTCTTCTTTACTTAATGCCATAGCGCATACTCCTAAAGAAATTTGTGAACAGTCAAGCAACCAGAAACTCTGGCCGGATTTAACTATTTAAAACCGACCAGATCATCATGTCATTACTTCACATGAGAGGTATACTTAAACTGAGTGGTCGTACGCCAGGTGTCATAGGCCAGACGATAATCATCAATACTCTTGATGGTAAAGGGGATATTGCACTTCTCAAAGAACTTCTCCCAACCAATCCGCTCTGCCCATTCGCCTACACGCTCGTACTTACGGGCATCTTTGGCATAGACTTCAAGGATACCCTTAACAGCAGCAACGGTCTCAGGCCAACGTGGCGGAGTATTGGGCAGGAAAGGAATAACCAGCTTGGAGAACTTTGGAGCTGTTCTGGAGTTGGAAACTTTACCACCAACCAGGATAGCAATACCGTCACCATCAGGATCAGCAAGAGGCATAGCAGGACACATCGTGTAGCAGTTACCGCAGAACATACAACGCTCAGCATTAACGGCTACGGTCTTGACTTCCTCACCATTGACCATGGCCTTGGCAGGTTTAACAGCACCCAGTGGACACGCGGAGATAGCCAAAGGCAACTCGCATACACCGGTGATACGCTTGTGATCGATCATTGGTGGCTTACGATGCACACCAAGAATGGCGATATCAGAAGCATGGACAGCGCCGCACATATTCAGACAGCAGGCAAGGGCAATACGCACCTGAGCTGGCAGAGTCATGGAGGTGAAGTAGTCAAAGAGCTCGTCCATAACGGCCTTAACAACGCCAGAGGCGTCGGTGGCTGGGGTATGGCAATGAACCCATCCTTGAGTATGAACGATATTGGTCACACCGGCGCCGGTGCCACCAACGGGGAACCGGTTGCCACGGCCTTTCAGATCGTCCAGCAGAGGCTGAACCTTGGCCTTGGAGTCCACCATGAATTCTACGTTATTTCTGGTGGTAAAGCGGAAGAAACCATCGCAATGTTTATCAGCAACGTCACACATCTCACGGATAAGTTCGATGGAAATCAAGCGAGCTGCCCCGACACGGACCGTCCAACACTCGTCACCGGTCTCTGATTTATGTACCAGAACACCCGGTTGAGTGATTTCATGCCACAGCCATTTGCCTTTGTTGGCTTTAATAACTGGTGGATGAAACTCAGAATAATATCTGGGACCGATGTCGGAAATTCTGTCAACCATCGGATTGGCTGGATCATAAGCCATAATGTTAATCTCCTTAATATATACGAGATAATTACTCGATTTAACTTCTAATTAAGCTGCGTGACGAGCACGGAACTCTTCAACATCACGACTCCAGCCACCCTCAACCTCTTCTTCCTGCCAGAAAACGTAAGGATTAGAACGAGGCTCTTTTATATGCTGGGGAATTGGCTCAAGATCCATCACCTTGATAAAGGTCGGCAGACCAACGCGCTGCATGGTCTCACCTACGCGTTCACGGTTCTTGCCAACTTCCATCCACCAATCCCAGACCTTCTCAATGAACTCGATCAACTCCTCAAACTCATTGTCAGCTGATACCTTCATGAAGGGAACAATCAAGGTTGCAAACTGGGCACCATCAAGAATCGGGGCCTTGGCACCACAACAGATGGTTGCACCTTGATCCAAGCCCGGACGAAGGGCACGAGGCATCACATTCAGACAATGCATACAACGAGTACACTCAGCATCATCGATCTTCAGCTCACCACCTTCCATCCACATACAACCGGTTGGACAAAGAGCAATCACCTCTTTCTGGATGTCAAATTTACCCCAATCACGACCGGCATGGGCGCCGCCGTTTGATGGAATATTACCGGCAACATACTCTTTTACGGCAGCCTGATCGATGCGGATATTATCCCGCCAGGTGCCGATAACCGCCACATCTGAACGGGCGATAGAGGCAACACAGTCATTAGGGCAACCGGAAAACTTGAATTTGAACTTATAAGGGAAGGCTGGACGATGGATCTCGTCCTGATAGTGCATGGTCAGATGATGGCAGGTCTCTTCCGTATCATAGCAGGCCCACTCACAACGGGACTGACCAAGACAGTTAGCAGGGGTGCGCAGGTTGGAACCGGAGCCGCCCAGATCCTGCTGTATTTCATGGGTTAATTCATAAAATAAAGGCTCCAGGGCCTCTGTACGGCAACCGAGCAGAACAAGATCACCTGTAGAACCGTGCATATTGGTCATACCGGAGCCATATTTCTCCCACTTGTCACAGATGGCACGCAGATGTTCGGTGGAATAGTATTTAGAGGCAGGTTGGTTAAGACGAACGGTGTGAAAATGCTCCACACCAGGAAAGCGTTTTGGAAGATCGGAATAACGACCGACAATACCACCACCATACCCAAAAACACCAACGATACCACCATGCTTCCAATGGGTAATCTTTTCTTTGTAGGACAGTTCCACCTGACCAAGAATATCCCAACAATCTGGATTTTTCTCTGCCTGGCGCTTGATGTCGGTAACGAAGCTTGGCCATGGGCCTTTTTCAAGCTCATCCAACAGGGGCGTCTCATGCTTTGCCATGAATTTTCCTCCTTTAAATTACTAGTTTAACTTCAACCCTTACCAGAATATACACACCAACACTGTTTGACTCTTCTATTTACAATACAAGCAAAACAGCACTGGCTATTACCTTACGAATGCTTCATTTTTAAACACCCTCTACGAGCGGCATCGTGTAACAGTTTACCCAAAACTATACACTTTTGAATAATCATTCAGCGACCGACAATATCTCCGAACAATTTTTTTGTCAACAAAAAACGAATGAGAATTCGCCCTGAAATGAATCTACATTCATTTTTACTTTTGCCTTTATATCCGCCATCCTACCAACGCCTAAACGCTCTTCAATGGAATTGATCAAACTGCATGGAATACAAAAAAACCCGCAAACCTTGTTAGGCCGCGGGTCTCTGTCAAATGGTGGAGGCGGGGGGAGTTGAACCCCCGTCCGAAAATGCTCCCCTCCCGTATCTACATGCTTAGTTCCGGGCTTTAGTTTTCGCGCCAGAAGCTCCGCCGGAGCTTAGATATTCTGTTGCTATCCTGCTTAGTTCTCATCTTCAGGCAAACAGGAGCTGCCAGAGGACCAGCCCACAGAGTCGGCGCTCCGATCCGGTCTTGCGGGCAGAGACCGGGGGAACGGCAGAGCAGACTAAGCTGCTACTGCGTAGTTATAATCGTCGGCGATTATAATTAAAGTTCCATCAGTTTTACGAGCAGATAGAAGCTCGGCATGCAACGTAGAGCTTACACATCCCCGTCGAACCCGTTTCGCCCCCTTTGAGAAAAAAATTGGAAAATAATTACCGTTGATTACTCCGTACAACCCGCTCAAGCTCGCGATCACTTTGCTGCTTTTTGAGGGTTTCACGTTTATCATAGAGTTTCTTACCACGGGCAAGGCCCAATTCCACCTTGGCCTTACCTTTTTCATTAAAATAGATCTTCAGCGGAATAAGAGCAAGCCCTTTCTCTTTTAATTTGCCGATCAGCTTGCGGATCTCGGTCTTATGCAACAGGAGTTTACGCGACCGCAAAGGTTCATTGGGGTTGTGGGTGGCAAAGGTATAGAAGGAGATATGGACGTTCAACAGCATCAGTTCACCACGGTCATCAATCTGGGCATAGCCATCACGCAGATTGGCCTTGCCGGCCCGCAACGACTTCACCTCGGGTCCGCTCAGCACCATACCCGCTTCCATGCTTGACTCAATAAAGTAATCATGAAAGGCCTTCTTATTGCGACACACTATCTTTTCGGCCATGGCCTGTCCCTCTATTTTACTACTCAGATGTCACCCGCATGGCTTCCTGATAGGTAGTGATCCCTGCCTTTACCTTCTGCCATGCATCCTCCCGTAGAGTAGTCATTCCTTCACGAATTGCAACCTTGCGCATTTCATTTACCCCTTCTCCAGCCCGCAGCAACCGATTTATCTGCTCAGAGAAGACAAAGACCTCAAACACGCCGCATCGTCCTTTATAGCCGGTGCCTCGACATTGACGGCAGCCCTTGCCTCTCTTCAACTCAATCACACCGCCACCTGAGACCGGAAATCCAAGCTTGAGCAACTCGTCCTTCTCCATCTGAAAGCTCTCCACGCAACCCGAACAGATCGTCCGAACCAGGCGCTGGGCCACGCAGCCAAGCAGGGTGGAACTGATCAGAAAAGGCTCAAGCCCCATGTCCATAAGCCGGACAATAGATGAGACCGCGTCATTGGTATGGAGGGTGGAAAGAACCAGATGGCCGGTCATCGCCGCCTGCACCGCATGAGACGCAGTTTCCAGATCACGGATCTCACCAATCATGATGATATCCGGATCCTGGCGCAAAATATTGCGGAGGATGGTGGCAAAGGTGACATCAATCAGGGGCTGCACTGAGATCTGATTAAACTCCTCATGCACCATCTCCACCGGGTCTTCGACGGTAACGATATTCTTTTCCGGGGTGGCGATCTTTTTCAGGGTCGAATAGAGGGTGGTGGATTTACCACTGCCCGTGGGCCCAGTTACCAGAACGATACCATGCGGGGCATTGATGAAGGAATCAAAGACCTGACGATCCCGGTGCGAAAAGGCCAGATTATCGAGATCCTGAAAGATCGTATCCGAGTCGAGGATACGCATGACCGTCTTTTCACCAAAGGCCACAGGCACGGTGGAGACACGGATTTCGACCTCTTTCTGGCCGCCGACCCCCAGCTTGATCCGGCCATCCTGGGGCCGGCGCTTTTCCGAAATATCCATCCGGGCCAGAGACTTGATCCGGGCGGTGATTGCCGCATGCACAACCTTGGGCAGTTTATAGATCGGATGCAACATGCCGTCAATGCGAAACCTGACCATACAGGCATCACGTTTCGGCTCGATATGGATATCACTGGCCTGCTGATCGAGGGCGTAATGAAAGAGATGATTGACCGCCGACTTGATGTGCTGATCTGACGAAGAGATCTCTTTGGCCGAAGAGATCTTGACAAACTGCTCCAGATTACCGATATCCACCGAGCCGCCAAGTCCTGGGCCGGCAAACTGGCTCTCCGCGGCCTTGATTGACTTCTGGAAACCAAAAAATTCAGCCTGAATCTTTTGGATATCTGCCTTAGTGGCAATAAAGGGCCTGACCGTAATCTGATTGGCCTGCTCGATGTCAGCAAGCACGGTTTTATTATCGGGATGATAGACCGCAATCTCCAGAATCCCGTTCTGCTTGTTAAAAGGGAGCAGCAGATGGGTTACGGCAAAATTCCTGGGGATACTCTTGGTGACGATATCCATATCGAGTGCCAGCGGGTCAAGTTTTTTAAAGGGTAACTTGAAATCGCGAGCCACCGCCTGCATAATGGCCTCGTCATCCAGCAGCAGCCCTTTCCTGCCGTTTATTTCTAACTGTAAAGAGGCAATAATATCAACAAGATCGGGATAGCTCTTATCCATACCCCCATCGGCACCAGCACGTTTCAACAACTTTTGCCGCTGCTTTCCCTTCTCCAGGGTTATCAACTGCCGTTGCTGGGCGGTGAGCATCTGCTGTCGCTCCAGAAGATCAAGGAGCTCGTCACTGTTCAGTAAATTCATAAAAATTTCCTATAGTTGTATACGCGAGGCTACTGCTGGCTTATCAATAAGTCTGCGCAATACCAGTAAATTATCCCGATCTTCCTGGAGATCATCACCCTTTGGGGTCTCAAGGGTCATGGGGTGACCAGCAAAACGGGGATCATTGAGCAGGCTCCTGAATCCATCCAACCCGATTGCCCCCTGCCCGATATGCTCGTGCCGGTCCACCCGGCTGGCCAGCCCCTGCTTCGAATCATTCAAATGGAAGAACTTGATCCTGCCAACACCCATCAGCCGATCAAACTCTTCCATGGTCTGGGTATAGGCAGACAAGGTCCTGATATCGTAGCCGGCAGCAAAGATATGGCAGGTATCAACACACACCCCAAGCCTCTGCGGATATCGTGAATGCTCAAGAATAAAGGCCAGTTCCTCAAAACGACTCCCCAGACTTGTCCCCTGCCCGGCCGTGGTCTCGAGCAAAACCATCACCCCCGCCCCTGTTTCATCGAGGGCCAGATCAAGGGCCCTGGCAAACTGGACCAGCCCCGCCTCCACCCCATCACCGCCATGGGAACCGGGATGGATCACCACGAAGGGAATGCCAAGCTGCTCACAGCGATGGATCTCAGCAGCCAAGGCCGTAATGGATTTATCTATCAGTTCCTGCTTGCCACTGGCCAGGTTGATCAGGTACGAGGCGTGCGAGGCCACCGGCAGATGACCTCCTTGTTGCCAAGCGGCCTGAAACAAGGAGATCTCGTCTGCCGTTAACGGGTGCGGATTCCACTGACGCTGATTTCTGGTAAAGAGCTGCAGGGCCTCCCCGCCAACCCGCTGCAACCGATCAAAAGCCAGGTGCAGTCCTCCTGCCCCCGACTCATGGGCCCCTAAAAATGGCATCTGTCACTCCCTGTGCTGGTGTTCATCTTCTTGCTTCTGTCTCAACTCTTGCTGATAGCTCAGGCGCCGGAAACGCTCGATCTGCTGCTGATAATACTCCCGGCCCGCAGGATCGGCAAGGACAGCTTCCTGCTCCGCTGCCACCGCCTCTTCAATCAATCCGTTGGCCCAACAGGCCAGTCCCAGCGTGTCGAGAAAAGACGCCAGTGGTTTCGTTCCTGCAGCCGAACGAGCCAAGGTCAAGGCCCGTTGCGGATCACGCAGTTGCAGATCCTCACTGGTCAACAGCAGCCAGGCCAGATTATTGAGAAGATCAGGACTTGCAGGCGCAAACGCCAGGGCCCTCTCGTAGGCAGCAAGGGCTTTTTTCTCCATCTTCTTATGCTGCATCAGATCCCCTGCCAGTTTTAGCCACAGGGCCTTATCCGGTTCCTGCTGCACCTTCTGCCACAGGACAGCCTCAATATACTTTTCCTCATACTGCCGGGCAAGCCCCGTCACCGGCATCTGCCGCGCCAGGAGCGTAATCGCTGCCAGCACCAGTAGATACGCCGTCAGGCTGAACCACACCTTCCGTTGGTGCCGTCCTCGCTCTTGCGGATCCTGTTCACATTTTTCCAAGAAAGCCACCCGCTCACCAATGCCAAAATGATGCCAATTGGGTTGATCCCGGATGTTCCCGCTCAGCAGAGCGATCTTTTCAAATGCCGACACCAGGGCATGACTGCTGCCCAGAACCGAAAAGACATGAAGGTCCGCCTGCCTTTCAA
Organism: uncultured Desulfobulbaceae bacterium; assembly: GCA_903887485.1. GTDB lineage: Bacteria > Desulfobacterota > Desulfobulbia > Desulfobulbales > Desulfocapsaceae > UBA2270. Next base: position 47,764 of record CAISPV010000101.1, read on the forward strand.
AATTTCTGATAAAATAGCCGAACAGATACCGAAAATAGAGAAGCATGACCATGAGCAAGGGAACAGCGGCGCCAGTTGCCAGCATGGCCTCGGGCGACAGCCCGCTCCAGCGCATCAGGGAATAAAAGGAGTCTTGGGACAGCAGAAAATAGGTCCATGGTTCGGTACCCTGCCCAACGACAAGACTGAATCCGGCAATCAGCATCAGATAGAGCAGGAGGTGCTTTTTCTTGACATGGCCGATCTCATGGGCCATAACCGCTTCCAGTTCTTCCAGGGTCAATGCCTCAATAAGACCGGAAGTAATCAAGACATAGCGCAGGCCAGGCACAAAGCCCATTACTCCAGCAGTAAGCACCCGCCCCTCAAAGAGCGGCCAGAGATACAGCTCGGTTGCAAACTTCTGTCGGGCACAAAAAGAAAGGAGCTGATCCCTGAGCGCACCGGCCGGCATCCTGGTGCAACCCCAGAGACGACGCACCAATGGTGGAAAAACAAGCAGGGCGAAAAGGAGAAAGAGGACAAAAAACAGGAAATCGCCCCAGGCAGAGAGCAACAAATCATGCAGGCCAGGCCAGGGTAAAAGGGCAAAAAGGTCATAACAAAGAGAGAGCAGTGCCCAAGGCAGGACTATGGGCAGATTCACCTTGATATTTAAGGCGATAAAACCGGCAGTGGTGTAGGTACGCCCAAAGATTCTCTGATAATGAAATTTTCCTGCCCTCCACATGAGCGAAAGATAGAGAAAAAACAGGCATAGACCCGCAACATTCACCAGAGAGGGCAACGCCTTCGCCCATAACAGGACAGAGAGATAATACTTGAGGTCACAGACATAAATTGCCAGACTAAAGAAGAAAAGAGCGAGGAGCGAGGCCTTCCGTTCCGCTTTGAAATAGCCTGCTGTACCGCGACTGTCTGCTTTCCTATGAATATACTGCGCCAATCGTTCATAACAGATCAGGCCCAGAACAAACAAGGCAACAGAGGCCCAGGCCGGCAGTCGGGGGACCTTGGGGGCCGTATCCATGCTGAAAAGAAAGACAGCGGTGAGGAAATAAAGAACATTATTATACATGGCACACCCGGTTCCACGCGCCAGACAGTCCAGAGCCGTTTACATCAATCACCATCCCGCTCCCTTTTGTTCTTTTTTACCCCTGCCCACCCATATATATAACCACTATACCTGCACCGATAGTCACTGGCAACCGTGAAGAGAGCAACATGCAAGGGATGCTCCCCGCAATAAGCCTCTTTTGTTGATACTCCAGGGCAGCTGTTCTTGATTGAGCTCGTTTGGGCAGATGCGGGGGCATGAAATCGACAAGGAGATGTCTGCAATGATGAATAATCATTTGCGGTGTCCAGTCAGCAAATACAAAAAGGGGTTGCAGTCAATCCAGACTGCAACCCCTTTTTGTATTTTGTTCCCTTCAGTTGGGACAACCCGGGAAGGTTCTCCGCGTTATCCCCAATCGATCAGATCCCGTCTCAATCCAGCAAGGCCGTCTTGATAGCCACTCCAAGCTCATGGAGGGTATATGGTTTTCTTACAAGTTGGCTGGCGCCCAGTTGTAAGGTCCTGTCGATCTCGACGGAATCCGCGAATCCACTGACGACAATCGCCCGCTGGCCCGGCGTGGTGGCCAGTATCCGTTCATAGGTCTCCCTGCCATTTATCCCTGGACGCATCACCATGTCCAACATGACCAGGTGGGCCTGATTCTGCGTCAGGTAAGAAACCGCCTCCTCGCCGCTTGCCACCGCCACTGGCAAATAGCCAAGGACTTTCAGCATCTCGGTGGCCATATTCCGCAGCAACCCTTCATCTTCGACAATCAGGATATGTTCGCCATTTCCTTGGATCTGTTCCATCGTCATCACCGGTATCCTTTCTTCTTGCCCTGGCTATTTATTCACCAAAGAAGGAAAATCCACCCACAGGATCCTCCGCATTCCCTTCGATTGCCCGATCTCGCTTACAGGGAGAGAAGAGCTGTGCTGAGGTTGACGTTATCGCCTTTTTTTAAGGCTCTGTTCCCGTTAAGTGTTGAAAAATAAGCAATGGTTCTTATCTTTTTGATATATCACAAGAAGGAGGGAACCATGGAGAACGAGTCCTTTTCTAAATTGTTAGTTCAAATCACCGAGATGGATCATCGGCA
>CAISPV010000102.1 GCA_903887485.1 uncultured Desulfobulbaceae bacterium
CCACCGAATGGTGGTCAGTAAATCTTTTTAACATACCGCTTTGAGCGGTTCATAACTTAAAGCCACAGGTTTTACCGGTGGATACTTACTCAGTTCCTTGCCCTGATTACTCCCGAAGGAGTGATTTTGTACCTATCCATAGCCTGTGTCTCTATGCTGAAAGAGTACCGTATGTCCGTTCTTCATAAAAAAAGGGAGCGATAACCGATTTATTGGTTGTCGCTCCCTTCTGGCTTTCAGCAGACTGAAGATTGAGAATCAGACAAAATCTTTATTTGTCATTCTTCTCGTCAGTCAGTCCCTTCACGAGCATGGCTCCAGCCAGACCAAGCAGGCCAAGATCCCTGGCCTTGCGCATCGCTGGTTTGACCATCGATGCCATCATTGCCCGGCGTTTAACATTGCCCATATCGGCAAGCTTAGGGGTTTCATCCTGAAAGAGAAGAGCGATATCCTTTTTCTTGCCGTAGTAGCGGGAATTCGGGCCAATGCTGCCACCCTTGGGCTCCAGTCCTTTGGCTCCTTTTACCACATATTTGGCAACATCTGAATTCGGATCATCAAGGTCGCCAAAGATACGGGCATTGGTGATACAGGTCTGAACACAGGCAGGAACAAGTCCGGCCTCAACGCGTGGCATGCAGTAGGTGCATTTGTCAGCCTTGCCGTCGGATGAAACATCATCGGTCAGGGCAGGGTTGACGTAACGGGCACCGTAGGGACAGGCGTCTCTACAGGCTCCACAGCCAAGACAGCGGCTCTTGTCAATCTGAACAGTCCCATTAAAGGGATCTTTCCAGGTTGCGGCCACTGATTTGATGGTGGTCTTACCTGTCTTTGCATCTTTAAAGGTCACATCTACCTTGTCGGCAGGGCATGCATCCACGCAGGGTGGTTTTGCACAGTGGTTACAGAGACCGGGATAGTAGGTAGAGGCAAGCTCTTTTTCTACTTTGCTCGGTCCGAGGCGGCGGACCCAGTTCCGGCCAAATTCAACCGGGACCTCCCACTCCGCCTTACAGGCTATGGCGCAGGCGTGACAGCCTACACAGCGTTCTAGATCAATGATCATTCCATATTGCATCGAAAATATCCTCCTGAAAAAGGCTCAAGGTTTTGGTTACGCTGGAATGTCCAGGGTTTTGCCATCCTTGGTCAGTTTAACAAAGTTGTTACGCATACCATGACAGCCGGTCTCCGGGTCAATGGCAATCTTGGTGATCAGGCTCTGATCGTCAACACCTTTACCAACACCTGCTGTCATTAATGGGTTGGCTGAACCATAGCCATGGTACATATAGACACAATCTTTTCTAATGCCTGGTGTTACCTTGACGGTTGTGGTGGTCCGGGATTTAACCCCTTCACTATTGATGAAACCAACGGTGTCACCATTTTTCAAACCAAGTTTGACGGCAACTTCATCATTGAGCCATACAGGATTGTCCGGCATTTCATGATTCAACCAGACGTTGTTCTGGCTGCGGTTGAAGGTGTGAACCGGGGCACGTCCATAAAGCAACCGGGCATGTCCGGCAGGTACACCTTCCACTGCTTTATAGGTTGGGGCTCCGGGATGACCGGCAGCAGCGACTTCGTCACTGAATAACTGAACCTTAAAATCATCAGGCACGCCATATGGAGACTGGCCAGGCTGGAGGTGAATGCCGCCCTCGGCCTTGACAGAGGCCAAGGTGATCTTGGCGGGTTCCAAAACTTTGTCCACCAGCTCTTCCAGGGTCTGGGCCGGAATATCTTTCTCGTGGCCCATACGTTTGGCGATTTCATTGGTGATATAAACCTGATCCTTGCGCTCGAACATGGCAGCAACCAAAGGCATACGAGGGGCGATGAACTGGGTTGGTTCCTTGTCATCGGCCTTTACCTTGCCAGTCCCGGTCTTGATGAAGTCGTGACGCTCCAGGTAGGAAGACTCAGGCAGGAGGATGTCGGCCCACATTGTTACATCGGTGGGCATGACATCGACGCACATGACAAAATCCATGGCGTTGAACACCTGTTTCATCTTCTCCTGTTTAGGGATGGTCTGCATTGGGTTCTGGCCCCAGACCACGCAACCCTTGATCGGATAAGGCTTACCGCTGATCGCGCAGTCACGGATCAATTCGGTCGGGGTGCCAGGAGGACTGAAAGGATAAACCTTTTTATCGCTGACGAAGTTGAGGTTATGCTCATTACCATGCTCATGCTTGGGCCAGCCTGGCTTACCAAGTTTGGCGTTAATGGGATCAATCCAACCGCCTTTCACATAGTAGGCGCCAAGAAGCCCGGTCAAACAGGCCAAGGCCCGTTCACGCTGGAAGTCGTTGCCGTACCAGGATACATGGCGACCTGGATGGATGGCCACATTCGGGGCGTTGGCAGCAAGCAGTTCAGCCACTTCCTTGATCTGGGCGGCTGGGATGTCACACTCTTTGGCTGCCTTGTCCAGGGTCCATTCAGAAATGGCCGCGGAGAACTTGTCAAAACCGACAGTATGTTTGGCTACAAACTCCTTGTCATACTTGTTGTTCTTGACCAGGTAGTTCATAATTGCCAAGAGATAGGCGGTATCGGTGCCTGGCTTGATTTGAACCCAGATGTCGGATTTGGCGGCCGAGGCAGAGTAGCGTGGATCGGCGACAACCAGTTTGGCGCCACCCTGCAGACCTTTGATATAGCCCTTGATGTGGGAGACATGGATGTTTTCACCCAGATGACTGCCAACGAGGAAGATGACCTTGGCGTTAGCCATGTCAACGGTCTCATTGGGGGCCTTGCCGGTGGTGGCCACATAGGCGGTGTCCCGGATGCCGCGGCACTGGAAAAATGATGCCTCACTCACATTGGTGGTGCCTACCGCGTGCTCAAAATAGTGCATTGGATATGTGGCAGACGCACCATGGGGAAATATGCATATCCCCTGGGGACCATGCTGATCAACAACGGCCTTGAGTTTGGAACCACACTCGTCGAGTGCCTCCTGCCAGGAAATACGCTTCCACACAGGCTCACCGCGTTTTCCCACGTTTTTCAAGGGGTATTTCAAACGGTCCACATCGTAGAGCAGTTTGACACCGGCGTTGCCGCGGGCACAAATGGACATGCCGTTGTCAATGGACTTGGGATTGCCCTCAAGTTTCATCAACTGACCATCGCGAATCTTGCCTGTCAGCTGACAGCGCCAGAAACACATTTCGCATACTCCGCCGACCACAGTTGTGTCACCCATGGTGCCCTTAGCTTCAAGGGACGCTTTCTTGGCCACACCTGTTTCTGCGGAGACGACCTTGGACAGCGGTACCGCGGCTGCTGCCAGGGATGCTGTCTGAAGGAACTTACGCCTCGTTAAGTTGAAAGCCATCTTCCTCTTCCTCCTTTGTAAAAGAATCAATTAAGGTTACAACCATCCTGTAATAAGGATGGCGCGTTTTTTCTGCCACTCGGGGATAAAATTGTTTGTACCAGGGTCGAAACAGTTTGCTTAAGAATTCTTCCTCTCCGTCAAAATCTTCTTCTTCGGTCAGGAGTGAAAGGAATTCAAGCTCGTGGATAAGATGATCAGGGAGGTCGGCGTCTTGTTCCATCGCAAAACCTTTTTCCCGATAAAAGGTCAGGGTCTTAAGGGCAAAGGCCCCTTGAATAGACTGATCCATGTAAACCGAGGCATAGGGTGGGGCGACTACATGGGGAACTCCGTTGATGAACATTCGGGTATATTCTATCTGCAGCTCTTCGATGAAATCTGGCGATTGTTCCAATGCATCTCGTATCTCTTTGCCTTCGGTGATGGCGCCAAAGGTGCCCAGAAGATTGTAGAAAACTTGAAAAAAATCATCGTTCATCCACTCTGGGTCAGGATATTGAATACATTGAGCCATGAAACGATAGAGAGAAGCGATATCTTGAGATGTGGCTGATTCTGACATAATGAGAGAAAAAAGCTATAAAGTAATGGGTGGGGTTAATGGAGCAACCCTTGAAGCTCAGGTCGTGATAAAGGTATGAGATGTATCATATTGAAACACATGACTTTGACGTAACCGTTTTTAATTAAATAATAATTTAATCGAGGATTGACGCAACTGTCAAGGGATATCGTTTTAATTGTATCGTTAAAAAGAGGCAATAACTTCCAATGATTTCTTCGAAGGATGTAATGTACACATGAAAACCGATCCAGCGATTGGCAATAAAAAAAGGAATTTCCGGCAGATGCCTGAAACTCCTTTTTCATAGGTGGGGTGAATGATGGGACTCGAACCCACGACTTCTTGGACCACAACCAAGTGCTACCACCAGCTGAGCTACATTCACCACATAAATTGTCACAATTATATACCCGTTGGCTCTGGTTTTGGCAAGGGTAAAATTGCAGGGCTAGTCAAGAAATAAAGTGGTTTTTTCTCATATTTCTTGACTGTCCTTGAAACCGCTCTGTTTTGCCCCCAAGGTATTATTCAGCAAAAATGACTTACAGATCTGCCTTGCAGTGCATACATTTCTGGGCCTGGGCCTTGATGAGCTCGGCACAGTGCGGACACTCTTTTTTAAAGTGGGCCTTGAGGATTTCACTGATAATCATACCGCACTCCTGGGTCAGAGATGTGTCCCTAAAGGTGTGATTCCTGATGGGATCAATACAGGAAAGATCATTGAGCTGCCTCAGGCAGGCAACGGCCTTCTGTCTGTTGACAAGTCGTGCCGATTCATCAAGGATCAAGGTCATAATCGGCTCCAGATTGTGACCTTCCACGCAGGTGTCAAGGGCAATCACTGCCTCCTGTTCCTTGACGTATCGTGTGTTTTGCATCTTCACTGCCTCGGTGTCAATGATGCTGCCGGTGAAGGCATATTCACTGGCAACCATCATCACGTTTTGTTCTTTGCTTCCTGGCAGCTGCATGCAACGATACGAACCCCTGTGGCCATACTGGAGTTCGATGTGCTGCCAGCCATTTTTAAAGACTGGGCATTCATTGTTCAAGCAGATAAACAGGACTTCTGAGCCCCAGCCGAGGCCGTCACCAACATGGACGGGGGGAGCTTCACAGCAGGACATTGCGGTCTGACAACGAGGGCAGATATGAACTTCGTCAAGATAACTGAAATCACGGGTAAACATATGTCTTTCTCCTGAATAGGGATGGATCGATTTGTGAAAAAGTCTTACGGGTTAAATTTATACGCTTGATTATTAATAAAATTATTGAGCATCCTGGTTCTTTTGCTGAAAAGATTCAGGGGTGGCGCATTGTGTTCCTTCCGACCGAAGGAGTGACGGGCCTCAGCCAAGGCCTTTTATCCCTCCGTAAAAGTAGAGAAGGAGAAGCCAGCAACCCAGGATCAAGACAAGGAGGATATTGGCTGAGCGTTTTTTTTCAGGCAGCTTGGTGTCACCGTCGGCTCTAATCTCCTGGTTTTCTTGCACCTTATACTTCTCCCTTCATCCCTGCCCTGGTCAGGACCGCATCGACAGCCCGGGCCTGCTTCATCCGCGCATCGAGAAAGGCAGGCGTTAGATAGGCGCGGTTTTGATCCATCAGGTCACAGAGTTCGGTAATCTTTCCTTCTTCTGCAAGATCAATGATCTTCAAAAGATTTTCGGCAAAGCTGTGCACAATTTTTCTACCATCACCACTGGTGGCCATGATCTCGGCATAGGTACGGGGATTCTGATTATGCACCCGGGCCATGGCCAGAATACCATAAAGCGAGGTGAGTGTGGAATGGCTGCCGATATCTTTGCAGTTGATCCCGTGCTGCCTGAGGGCTGCGGCCATAGCCACGGAGATGATGGTCGGCAGTTTCTGGCCAACCCCCATAAGCAGGTCATGTTTGTCTGGAGTGTCCTGGAAGATATCAGCGCCGTGTTTGTAGAGAAAGGCCTCAAATTCTCCACAAAAACTGCCGCTGCGAGGCGTTCGTACCACCGAGGCATTTTTGTCTTTCATGGTCACTGCCTGGGGGCCCCAGAGGTTGTGGACCAGCATGATCTCTACGCCTTGACGGGTCAGCTTCATAGCAGTCTGCAGGGTATTTTCAGATTCACCGGCCAGCAGGATCAGGGCCTGGCCATCTTTGAGCAGCCCCCCATATTGGCGGATGGTCTCAGCCGTGACCGAGATGGGAACGCAGATGATGACCACATCAACCTGAGGAATCATCTCATCCGGTCGCAGGGTAGTGGAACGGCCGGTCATCAAGGTACGGTAGCCTTCATTCTCCAGGCGGTCCGCAAACCAGCTGCTCATGTCACCGGTACCGATGAAGCCGAAAGTCTTGATCTTCTTGACCCGCATATCAACACGGGGGAAGGAACCAAGGAGTTTCAGCGAGCCTTCTTCCTGAATGATATTCTTTTCAATACTTTCCAGGGCCCGGCTCAGCAATTCATCGCCGATGTGTCCTTCCGCCTCGATGTAAATCTGCAGTTTCTGGGTCTTGATATCATTTTCCGAACGAAGATCCAGGATGTTGATACCGCGCCTGGTGAATTCACCGAGGATATCAACAAGCATCCCCACCCGGTCTTTGAGCGGTCGGGTGATGATGGCTGTGGCGTCATACCCTGTCTGGCTGGCCAGATTGGAACCAAGAACGGCAAAGCGGGTGCGGTTATGGGGAACCACCTCCCTGGTCAGGATTTCCAGGCCATGTTTGCACAGCAATTCTTCCGATTCGATGACCGCATGGTCGAGGAGATGGCGATTTTTTATATCGGCAAGGGTCATGTCGATATCCTGCACGGTCATCAGGGTGGCTGTTGGATAATTTTCGGCGATATACTCTTCGCACTGGCGGAAGACCGAGCCGCGACCAACGATGGTTTTTATCTCTCTCTTTCCGTCTGGTTGTTGCAGGGCGCCAAGAGAGAGGTGGATAGGCAGGACGATATTGTCAATCCAGTATCCTTCTTCAAGTTGTTCCATGAGACGGAAGTACTCTTTGATCTCGCCTTCCCGTGTATTGTAGATAGGAATGAGGGCCAGATCGGTTTCTTCGTTGATAAAGGCATTGATGATGTCAGGGATACGGTTATAGAAACGAAGGGTGGCGTCAGGCGCGTATTTGCGCGCGGCCTGACAGCCGTTTGAGCCGTCGGGTCCGAGGGTGGCGATACTGATCATGGCTGATTCTGCTGGTTAGAGGTAGTAAAGGTGCTCAAGTTCCTCAGGATACATAAATTATTTTGGCAGAATAAACATTCTGAGCGGGTAAGACAAGTGATCCTTCTTTTTTTCTCAATATCATGAGTTGAGAGTGAGGGTATTTTATTCTCTTTGTCATCTTGATATTCTGGTCAGATGGATCAGAAACTCGCTGTTTCCCTTGGGGCCAACAATCGGGGAACGGGCAACTCCCTGGCTGGTCAGGCCAATCTTTTCGCTGAAACTCAAGATTTTGGTGATAGCCTCTTCGTGAAGTAGAGGATCGACAACAACCCCGCCCTTGGGGATCTTCTCTCGGGGTAGTTCAAACTGCGGTTTGATCAGAGCGATCAGGTGGATTTCTTCACCAAAAAGGGGGAGTAGGGGTGGAATCAGTTTGGTCAGCGAGATAAAAGAGGAGTCAATAACGGCCAGTTCAAGGGCTTCAGGGATCTGATCTCTGCTGATTGTTCGGGCATTAAAGCGTTCAATCACTACGACTCGAGGGTCTTGACGCAGTTTCCAATCAAGTTGGCCATAACCAACATCAACAGCATACACCTTGCTGGCGCCATGTTGGAGCAGGCAATCGGTAAAACCACCGCTTGAGGCGCCAATATCTGCGCAAATCTGCCCTGTTGGATCATAATGAAAGGCATCGAGAGCGCCTTTTAACTTTACACCCCCTCGCGAAACATAGGGGCAACAGGGCTTGACTTGAATCTTAACATCAGGGTTAAAAGAAGAACCCGCTTTATCTACCAACTGTTCATTGACCAGAACCTGCCCGGCGCCTATCAGCGCTCGGGCTTTGGTCAGATTCTCGGCCAGTCCGGAGATAACAAGGATTTCGTCAAGGCGTTGTTTCACTGGGCACGCGAAACTCTCCTACAAGGAAGAGAGTTTACTCTTGGCCTGTTGTGCCTCTGGGCTGGAGCCATAGGACGATATGATTTTCTGGTAAAGGATCTTGGCCGTATCCTTATCCGAGAGTTGCTCAAAGGCCATGGCCTGTTTGAGGAGGGCTGCGGGTGTCTTTGGATGTTTAGGCTGGCTGGAGATGATCTTTTGATACTGCAGGATAGCCTGATCGTATTCTTTTTGCTGGTAGAGACATTCTCCCATCATGTAACGGGCCTGGATGGCGTTAGCCCCGCTGGCGTTTTTATTGAGAGAAGACTCAAATGTCTCATAGGCATTTTGGTAATTCCCGGCCTCGTATTTCTTTTGCGCTTGATTGAAAAGTTCATCAGTAGGTGCAGCCGCCGCAGCCGGAGCCGGCTGTTCTTGTTCCTTCTTCGGGGCTGGTTTTGGTGTGGGTGCAACTGGAGTTACTGGAGCCACATCCGCAGAAGCTGGTTCCGTTGATGGTGGGGGCGCATGAACGGTTGAGGATGGGGTGTTCGCCTCTTGTTTCATTGCCGCTGGTGCCTGTCCCTTGATCTGCTTTTTTCGTTCCGCCTGAAAATGGGCAACACCCTGGTTGTTTCCTGCTGTTTTCACCTTTAACCTTGCCGCTTCCGCCGCATCGGCAGCGGCACTGGCCTTTCGTTCCGCCTCTTGTGTCCGTGCCGACTGAAGGGTGGCTACACTGTCCTGCTGCTGTTTCAGTTGTTCATTAAGCTGGGTTATCTTGATATCGGTTTCTGAAGATTGCTTGTTCACTATGTCATGAAGTGAGCTTTCCAGCCCTTTGTTTTTTTCCTGAAGCTGACGATTGGTAACTGCTGTTGCCTCAAGTTCACTCTTCAGCACCAGAATCTCCTGTTGCATCTCATTTAACTGTCCGGATGAGCTGGCCTGTTTCTTCTGCATCTCACCAACGGTATTGGACTGCATATCCTCCAGTTTTTTATTGACTGCCCGTAACTGATAGGAGAGGGTTTTAACCTCTTCCTGACTTGCGCATTGGACAAGAAAAGGGGTCACGGCGAGAAGAAAAAGGAGAGTAACAAGAGATTTATTCATGGCATATACCTGTTTAATGATATTTGTAATAAAATATTATTTTTTGGAGGACCAACGGGGATATGTTTGGTTACCTTTTAACGAAAAAAGTTGCCGCTGATAGGTGCCGTTTTTCAGAATGGCGTAAATTCTCTGCCCCCCTCCTTCCCGTTTTGCGAAGATCAGTTGTTTGCCGTCAGGAGACCAGTCAGGTGATTCGTGATGACCTGAGTCTTTGGTAACCTGAACAGGCGCAGCACCTGTTTCTGGATGGATGGTGCAAATCTGGTATGAGCCATTCGTCAGGCTGGAGTATGCCAGAAGATCACCTTTGGGAGACCAGGATGGTTCGGCATTTTCTGTACCCTGAAAGGTAAGCCTCTGAACATTTTTTGTATTGAGATCCATAAGATAGACCTGTGGCTTTCCGCTGCGGTCAGAGACGAAGGCAATTCGCCTGCCGTCAGGTGACCAGGCTGCCGAGACATTGATCCCTGAACGTGCGGTCAGTTGTTCCAGCACATTCCCCTGCCGGTCAAGCAGATAGAGATCAGGATTTCCGTCCTTGCTCATGGTCAGGACCATTTTTTGTCCATCCGGCGACCAGGCTGGAGCCAGATTCATCCCTTTTCTTCTGGACAGGGCCTGGGTCGAGGTGCTTTGGTCGAGGTTGGTGATATAGAGATCCTGATTGCCCTTATGATAGGAGGTATAGCTGAGACTCTGCCCATCAGGGGTAAAACGGGGAGAGATCACCAGGTTGCGATGGCGGGTGATCTGTCTTGTTTTGTCGCCCAGGATATTTGTCAGGTAGGCCTCTTTGGCGCCACTGCTGTCGGAAATAAAGGCAATCTGGCTGGAGGCAATACCTTGTTCACCCGTGAGTTCCTTGATGACATTGTCACAGAATTTAAAAATTATTTCCTGCTTCTGCTCAGTTGTCCCAGTATATTTTTTACCGAGGATCGTATCTCCTTTTGCTATATCCACAAGGCGCATTTCAAAATTGATTCCTGCAGGTGACGAAGAATACGTGCCCAGAATGGTATAGTCGGCGCCAAGTTGTTTCCAGTCAGGAGACCCGGATCCGGCATAGTTCTGATTGGGAATAATGGAAATGATCCCATGAAATTCCAACGCTTTTTCCAGGGTGCTGGCCAGTTCATGGCCAAGGGCCTGAGAATCGCCTGGTTGCGCCGTGTTGGTAAACGAGGGAACGGCCATGTTGATCTTGCGTGTTCCTGAAGCGGTAATGTCGAGATAGACCTTCCCCTCTGCGTGTGCGGAAAAGGGAACGCTGCTCAGGAGCAGGAGGATACCAAAGAGGAGCGTAACGGTAGAGCGTATCGTGTTCATGATGTGATGAAGGGGAAAAAGGTGAAAATAATGAATGGTTTTAAGATCCAAAGAGTGTACCACTGATAGATTAAAAAATCACTGAATTCCGCTTGGCTTGAATTTGAGACCAACTTCAAGACGTTGTTTTTGCAAGGCTGCTGGCGGCGCAGGTAGAGGATTCGCGGCCTCCAGGGTCTTGAGCACAAACTGATCAAAAAGCTTATCCCCTGATTCCTGCTCAAAGGAGTGGCTGACAATCTGTCCGTCACTGGCAATCGTGATGCTGACCACTGCCTGCAGATTGGGCTCCCATGTCTTGATATCGGGTGGCCGCCAGTATTGTTGGATGTGGCCCATAATGGTTGCATAATACTGTTGTTCCAGGACACCCATGCTTTTGGCATTGCCGGTACCGGATTGTGAAGACGCTGCATGCGATGTGCTCGAACTGGTTGCTGTCCGAAGCTGATCGCGCAGGGCATCCTTGGCATCTGCCGCCGCCATTCTGGCCTCGAGCTCAGCACGTCTGGCTTCTTCTCTTGCTGCGGCCACTTGCCGTTGCTTTTTTATGGTTTCTTGAGCCGTGTTTTCTTTTTTTACTTCTTCCTGGAGCTGTTTAGCGATGTTTTTTAATTCGTCTTTACGGATTTTTGCATCCTCGGCACGGGGGGCAGGGATTTCTTTGACCTCTTTTTTCAGCTTTTGTTTTAACGGCTTGATGGAGATCGCCTCGGCTGGTGCCGGGGGCGCTACCGGTTCAGGCACGACTGTTGGCTCTGGAACGGGAACGGGTTTTTCTATGGGAGGAGGAATTTTTTTTGCAACTTCCGGTTTAATTATTTCAGCAGGTTTTGGTGGTACAATCTCCTCCTTAACCTCTTCTTTTACTTCTTCCTTTACCTCTGCTTTTACTTCTTGCTTAATTGGCTGTTTTGTCGCTTTTATTGCTGTCGGGGCCGCCGGGGCCGCAGGCCCATTTTGGGCCGCAGGTTCAGCAGCACTCATCAGATCAATGGTGGTGATTTCCGGCAGTATGGGACGTTGATTCAGTAATTTTGGCAGAAATATGGCGGACAACAGGATAAGAAGGTGGAGGCCAACCGCCAGATTGATTGGGAGCTTCCATTCGCCGGGCGGGGTATGTGGGGATATATGTTTCTGCAACACGTTACTACTTTTCTTCAATTGGTTTGGTCATCATTCCCAGCTTGGCAAATCCTGCTGCTTTAATGTTGGCCATGGTTACTGCAACTACTTTATAGGCAACATTTTCGTCAGCTGAGAGGAAGATGGGTTCCTCTTTGCCTTTTTCATTCATTATCTTTTTCAGTTGCTCCAACAAGACCGCTTGGGTGTATTCGATCTTGCCAAGATAAATCTTTCCGTCTTTTTTAATAGTTACAACTAATGGATCTTCTTTCTGCCGCAGTGAATTTGCTGTGGTTGCCGGCAAGTCCACATCAAGTCCCTGGGTCATCATCGGGGCGGTCACCATGAAGATGATGAGCAACACCAACATAACATCCACCAGGGGCGTTACGTTGATATCAGCAACCAATCCCCTTGCTCCATTTCCCCTGCTTGATCCCATTCCCATTTTCTTCGTATCCAGTAAAAAAGTATGTTGTCTATTTATGTGCGGCTTATCATGTCGCGTTCAATAAGGTTGAGAAAATCGGTGGAGAAATTCTGCATCTCGCCGTCAATATAGGTAACTTTATTGGCAAAATAATTATAAAAGATAACTGCCGGGATGGCAACGGCAAGGCCTGCGGCTGTTGCTATCAGGGCCTCGGAGATACCAGGGGCGACAACGGCCAGTGATGCGGAACCTCGTGCGCCGATTTCGTGAAATGAGGCCATGATCCCCCAGACCGTACCAAACAGGCCGATAAATGGGGTCGCGCTGCCGGTGGTAGCCAGGAAGGGAAGATATTTTCCCATTGCCGTAATCTCCTGCGATTCAGCCTTGCGGATGGCCCGTTTCAGATTATCCAGGGTTGCCATCTGCATCTCCAGGGTTTCCGGTTGCTGGCCTTCATCTTTCCGGCTGCGAATTTTGTTGATCTTCTGGAGTTCGGTAAAGCCTGCTGAAAAGATGGCGGCCTCGGGGCTGTATTCATAGTCTTGGGCAGAGTCGTAGGCCTGGCTGAGTTTGCTCGAAGACCAGAACGCTTCTATAAAGTCCTGGGTATCGTTAGAGACTTTTTTAAACAGTCGCACCTTAATAAAAACAATCGACCAGGATATCAGTGAAAAAAGAAGAAGAACAAGCATGACCAGTTGTCCAACCGGCCCAGCGTGTAAAATCATGTTAGCGATAGAGAGCTGCACGTTTGTATTCCTTTAAGTGTTGATTCCGCTTAATGCGAAACGTATTGGTTGTGGGTTCTGTATCGTTCAAAAATCACTATCTATTATCGATGCTACAAACAATTCCTAACTATTTAAACTTGAGGAGAGATTTATCTGAATCCTGTCAGATAAATCTCTGGCAAAATACTCCTTTTGCATAAAAAATCAACTCCCAGCTTGCTGGTATAATTCTTCCCGCCACGCCTCCAACTGATTTTGATAGTCATTAACTGAAGAAATCATTCCGCACCCCGTGCAGACAGTCTTGGCGTTATGTCAGCATCCCTGCAGGTGCACTTTTTTCTGACCGCAGTAGAGGCAGAGGAAGGTCGGCTCTGTATCCTTTGAATCTGTTTTCTTGAGAGCAGATGAGGTGGGAGAGGCTGAGTCAATCATGGCTGTAGGGAAGATGTCATGGCACAGGAAAAATCAACCTGAACGGCAATCTTTTCTTTGACGCGCAGGATTCCTTTCAGGAACCAGGCACCGGCAATTTTTTCTCTCACATTTACCTGCATCTGGATGATGCTGCCCGGTCCCACAGGACGTTTGAAGCGGGCTCCGCCAATGCGGGCGAGGACAGGAATACCGTGTTGTGTTTTCTGTTCATCCTGTAACATTCTGGCAATCAGCAGGGCGCCGGTCTGAAACAGGGCCTCGCAGAGGATGACTCCCGGCAGGATCGGATGCTCAGGATAATGCCCCTTGAAGATGTCCAGGTCTTCAGGGATGGTTTTTTCCGTAACCATGGTCCCTGCCTCATAGCTGATAATCCTGTCAATCCAGAGGAAGGGCGGCCGATGCGGGATCAGGGCCGTAATGAGCGGGTCAATAGTCATGGCGGCTTATAAGCCTCCGTTAACTTCCAGCACCGCGCCGGTAATGTAGGAGGCCTGCCGGCCGGCAAGAAAGAGAACCGCGTCCGCTACTTCTTCCGGAGTGCCAAAACGGCGCATGGGCACCAGATTCTTGTAGGCAGCCACTTGCTCGGCGCTCAGGTCGTCAAGGAGATCGGTGGCGATAAATCCTGGGGAGACACAGTTGACGGTGATCTTTTTGCGGGCGGTTTCCTTGGCCAGACTCTTGGTCATGCCGATTTGTCCAGCTTTGGAAGCCGCATAGTTGGCTTGACCGGCAAAGCCGAGATGAGCAACGGGGGAGGTGATATTGATGATCCGGCCATATTTCTGCTTCATCATCAGGAGTACCGCCTGCTTGGACATATTAAAGGTGCCGGTGAGATTGACATCAATGACCTGTTGCCAGTCCTTGTTGTCCATGAGGGCCAGAAGGCCATCGCGGCGGATCCCGGCATTATTGACCAGGATATCAATGGTGTCAAAATCCTCTTCCACTTGCCGGAAGAAATCCTCGACCTGCTTGCTGTCGGAGACATCGCATTGGCGCAGTTGTAGCCTGTTGCCAAACTGGGCGCATTCCTGGGTAAAGGCCTTGGCCGCCTCGCTATTGCTGCCATAAATCCCGATGACAGACGCGCCAGCTTTGAGAAAGGCCAGGGTGATGGCCCGGCCCAAGCCGCGACTCGCCCCGGTGACAATAACTTTTTGATCAATAAAGGTGGTCATATTCTCTGATTATACACTGCGGATATAGCCGTCAACATCATTGGCGACGATCACCCCGTAATTGATTGCCCCAAGCCAGCCGGACATGATGATCCCCACCGAACCGACATGAAAAAGCCCGTGAACCTCTTTGAAGAGGGAACGGGAGACAGCCAGGCCCTCAAACTTGGTGCCAAAGGAGGTGCCGCGGCTGTGCAGGGTGTAGCGGTTAAAGGTCTTCGGCGTTGCCGCCTCCAGCCAGTCAATCTTTTCATTTACTCCGGGAAAGTAACGATTCAGATCCACCAGGGTCCGCTCGATGAGGGCTTGCTTCTCGGTTTCATAGGCGGCTGGGGTGAGGCTGTTCCAGTCCTCAAACCGGCTGTTCATGGAGGCGACAATGGCATAGCGGTCGTGGCCTGGTCGTGTCTTCGGGTAATAGACCGAGAAGGTCTTGGAACGAGTGTGCATGTCGAGCAGTTCGGAAGAGTCGAAAACCGGTGCCGTAGAGGTGAAAAGAAGATCGCCTTTATCTTCAATGGCGGCATCTTTTTTCAGTCCGATATAGACCTGGCAACTGGAGTTGTTGACCCGAACCGCATCGGCTTTTGCCAGGAAGTCCTGAGAAAAGACATCGCGCCCAGTCAGATCATAGATGGTATTGGTGATGCCGCTGTTGGAGACTACAGCCGGGGCGGTGATCACTTTGCCGTTCACCTCAACACCGCGCACCTTGCCTTTTTCCACAATAATTCTGTCAACCTTGGCATTGGTGCAGATCATCACCCCGTTGCGTTCAAGGTCTTCGGTCATTAACTCGATGAGTTTGTCCGTGCCGCCTTCAAAGGTGAAAACCCCCTTGTTCATGAAGTTGGAAAAGACAATGCCGTAGGTGATGGCTGGATCGTCAAGGGTGGAGCCGTTGGCATAGGTGATCGGTTCCATGAGCAGGCGATGGACATCGCTGCGGCCGGGGAAGAATTCGTCAAACAGTTCCCGAGTGGTCATGGTCTGGTCATCGTAAAAATTCATCCCCGCCACCGTGGAGAAAAAATGGTCGATAGTTGTCTGGGGGATCTTGAATTTTTTCTTCAGCAGGGCGGTAAAATCAACCCGGTCAAAGGTGGTTTGCAGAGAAAACTGGGGGTTGTCAAAGACGATATTCTTAAGCTGGACAATAGATTGTGTGATCTCCTTGGTCCAGTATTTTTTACAGGTCTTGACCATGCCATAGGGAAAACCATGCAGGGAGACGTCGAAGATATGGCCTTTGCGCTTGAACCAGGTGGCAAGACCTCCAAGCTGGTGGTGGAACTCAAGGAGCAGCACCTTGTGGCCGCAATAGGAGAGCCGTTTGGCCGTGGTCAGGCCACCCAGGCCGGAGCCGATAACAATTACATCGTAGCGGTCGGCTGCTTTGTCTAAAGAAAAGGGCATAAAATTGTTTTTAGCGTTCTTTGCTTATTAGCTTAGAGTCGGGACAGAATATGTTGGTTGACCATGGAGACACCGCTGAGCATGGAGCCGACAATACCTAAAAAACCCTGGTCGGTGCCGGCAAGAAAGAGGTTGTTATAGCCTATGTCACCATTCTTGATCTTGTCGGGACAACCATAAATAGCGCCTTCTTTTTTGGCGGTAAAGCGTTCTATGGTAAGGGGGGTAAAGGTATCCTCATATACAATATGTTGTTTGAAATTACCAATGATTTTCTCAATCGCCGCCTTTGATTGGGTGGCCGTGTCGCTCTTGGCCGCAAGATAGGCGGGCCGGTCTTCGGCAAGGGCCTTCCAGCCGGCATAATCGGCAAGATGGGTGGCACGAACCTCAAGGTATGTTTGGGCATCAAGCCCGTGGAAGTTTCCCGGAAAGCAGATAACGCCGCTGCTGTAATCGACCCGTTCTTCCGGCCGCTGGTAGAGAAATTTCTTGTTGCTGTTATAGAAAATAATAGTTTTGTCTTTGGGTAGAACATTCTGACAATCAGCAGGTAGCCGGAAGATGGATTCGACAAAACCAAGTCGGGTTTGTTGCTTCTGTACAGGCGGCACAGCGAGAGCTGCCAGGGTTTCTTCATAGCCAATGGTGGAGAGCAGGGCGTCGCATTCAATCACCTCGCCGTCTGCCAGCTCCACCCCCGTCACCTTCCTGTCCCGATGGATGATTCTGGCCACAGGGGTCTGCAAGCGAATCTTGCCGCCGAATCCCTGATACTGCTTGAGCAGGATATCGAGAAAATCCTTGATGCTGCCCTCAGGCCGGAACATCCCTTCGAGGAAAATCGCCCGGAACATGATGACAAATTGGCCCAAATCCATGTCGTTTTCGACGCTAGATCCGTAGTACATCAGCGGACAGAGCAGCATGTCCACTAAAAGTGGGGCGTCGAGGGTCGCGGCTAGAAAGGTTCGGGCCGAACGGAAGGGCGCTGCCTTGAACGGGTCATATTCCTTGATGGCCTGCAGCAGTCTGGCAAATCCGGGCGCGCTGCGGGGGAATGTGGTCACAATTTCTTGGTGCAGCATCTCGAAATCGTTGGAGAAGGTCAGTCTCTCCTGATTGACAAAGCAGATCTCGCTTGCGATCTGTTCATGAAACGTGAAGTCCTTGCGTCGCAGTTTCAGCTGGCGGAGCAGCCGATTGAGCGGCGCGTTTTTATCGTGGGGCGTGGCAAAATTGGTGATGGCATGGAGACCGGTCTCAATCAGAGAGTTGTTACGGTAATAATAGGAGTTGAGGCCACCAATGCGTGAATGTTTTTCCAAGATAAGGACTCCTGGATTGAAACGGGCGAAACGAATTGCGGCGGCCAGTCCCGAGAGACCGCCGCCGATTATCAACAGAGGAATATGCACTTTTTGATATGTGTCAGGCGTTTTTGAGCATGGGTTCCAGATAGTTGACGCAGCTGTCCAGAGAGGCGAGCTGCGGATAATCCTCTTCCGGGATCTGGAGTTTATGGCGTTTGCGGAGCTCCATCACGATATCAAGAAAATCCATGGAATCAAGGTCAAGCTGGTCACGCAGTGGCTGGTCGGATTGCAGTGTGGCAAAATCGGCATCTTCATCTATGTCTTTGATAATCTCAAGAATGAGATCCTTAATATCATCACGTGTCATGTCGTCTCCAGATTCTATCTCTCACTAAAAAGAGTGACTTTGGTATATGTTATTGTGCTTGGGTGGCTATAAATAAAAGTGTTTATCAGAAAAAACTTTTCTTATACCATATCTTGCCACTCTTTTTTATATTTTTTTGAAAAATATTTTTCTTGAGATAAACTCCAAGCCTTGCAAGGGGACAATAGCTGACTTTTATGGTTTAGCGTGCATAAGGGTTGGTATGAGCAGCAATAAGAGGTTGCCCTTGGCGGTGGTCAAGCTCACGTCGTCAATGAAAAAAGTGGTGGCAAGTGACGCGTTCTCCGTTGCTGTAAAACGCAGACGCACGGTTTGTCCTTTGTAGGCGGCGACATTAACCGGCAGGCTTTTACGCACCCATTGATTAGGATTCGCTGCATCCAGATTTGAAAGAGTGGTCACTGTGGCCAGTTTGGTGGATCCGGTGGCGTCATAGAGTTCAACGGTCAAGGTGTCATTTTTGACACTGGTGGTTGTCTCACTTGTTGTAATGAAAGACCAGAATTCGACTGTAGCACTATTGGCATTTGCTGGAATCGTCAGGCTCTGTTCAACAGCCTCGGTCGCCACCAAACCATAACCGCACAGATAAGCGCTATAGCTATCCAAATGTGCATTAAATGTAGAGACGGGCATTACGCCTTGCGTTGAATATTGAGTCCAGGGTGTGGCTGCGCCCATCTCAAAACCGGGATCCTGGAGGAGATTGTTGCTGGGGAGCAAATCAGCAAGATAAACCCCTTGCCTATTGGGGAATTTGGAATCCAGGGTGATCTGGCTGGATGAAAAGACAGAAAAACGCCCCGCGTCATCATTGGATAATGACAGCGAATTACTAGACACCGAGCGATCGGCCACCAGGATGGTCTGGTTGTGAACAAGATCGCGAACAAGGGGCTTCATCCAGGCAGACGATGTCACCAGATTGGTCGCCTTGCTGGTAAAGGCAACATGCTTGCCGTTGTGGGACAGGGCTGGACGTGTATCAGGGCCACCGCTGTCATCATTTCCCAATGCTGTGCCATCTGCGCTGACACTGGCCAGGGCCAGCACTCCGGTTTGCGTGTCCTTGACATAAACCTGGTATTTGCCGTTTCCCCCGCCAAAAGCAGTATTTCCTGTGTCAAAACCTGTGACAAAAGAGACATAGCGGCCATTCCCCGAAATCCCGGGACTGTGGATGCCACTGATGCTGCCAAGTGGTGAGACTTGCAACTCGCCGCTGCTTCCTGTGCTGACGCGAGATACGTTATACCCAGCTATGGCTGGATCAACCCACAGATAAATGTCCCAGCCTGTGGCGCCATCAAATTGGTAAGACCAGAAGGCGATACGCGATCCATCATACGAAATGTCCGGTTCGCGACCAGAATCCAGGGTAACAGTATCAGCTCTTAAACTTACCGGGACGATTGCTCCGGTAACAAGATCCTTGCGTACCACCGAACCAGAACCACTTCCGATGTTAGTGGCGTATGTCATAAAGGCCGCATAGTGGCCATTACCAGAAATTCTGGCCTCTTTACTCTGTCCATCGCCAGGAGTTCCAGACCCATTGGCGCTGACGAGGCTGGTCCGTTTGGGGCTTGTGCAGCGATCACGCACAAAGATGTTTCCACCTACATTATTTGCAGAAGCCAGATTGGTCGAAGCTGATGCGAAGACCACCTTGCACCCATCATTTGATATCGAGGGATAGTCACTTGTGCTATTGCCGTAGTCACCAGTATTGCTCATACTGATCAGCTCGGTCGTATGAGATAACCGGTCATGCAGATAGATCTGGTAACCGGGTGCGTTGGGAGTGACCAGGGTGGATTCACTGGACACATAAACAACAAAGCGTCCGTCCGGGGTGACTTGAGGTCTCGTTCCGTATCCTGTATTGGCACCATCGGTGCTGCGGGATATAAATTCGTATGTTGTCTCCGCCGCTGTAACCGCATGAACCGCAGCGCCTGAAAACAGAAGAAACGCTACTGTTGGCAAAAGGTGCTTCCAGCAAGAACTGATTTTCATGAAAAATCTCCTGTCTCTTTGAGTTGTTGTGAACTATCAATATCGCAAAGTAATTTATCAGTTCAGGAATAATTGAGAATCCTTCTCTGATACTACTTTTCGTATTTTTTGACAATAGTAACGGAGTTGATGCCAACCATGCCAAAAGAGTTATTGAGAATGGTGGACACAGACGAAAGTTGGACCGGTTTGTTAATGACCATGTTGGGCAGGGCGCATTCGGGATCAAGCTGGGTGACATTGATGGTGGGATGCACCATATGATCCTCAAAGGCAGGCAGATTACCGGCAAGTTCCAGGACGCCGGCGGCCCCCATGGCATGACCGATGATGGATTTTGTGTTATTGATGTAGGTGGATGACGTCTCACCAAAGACCTGGCGGATGGCCTTGCACTCTTCAATATCACCCTGCCGGGTGCCAGTGGCGTGGGTGTTAATGATATCGATGTCGGAAGGTTTGAGCCCGGCGCGCTCAAGGGCCTGCTGCATGCACTCTGCCTGGCGCTTGTCATAGGGGAGCACAAAGTCACGGGCATCGGAGTTGATGCAGTAGCCGATAATCTCTCCATAGATCTTGGCCCCGCGTTCAAGGGCTTTTTCCAGCCGTTCCAGGACGTAGATGCAGGCCCCTTCTGAAACTACAATCCCGTTTCTCTCTATGTCAAAAGGCCGGCAGGCCATGCGCGGATCTTTGGCCTCACCGAGTGCGCCCTGGGCCTTGAAGCTGGCAAAGATCCCAAAGGAGCCGGTTGATTCCGAGATACCACCGGCGAGTGCCATATCCACTTCGCCCAGGCGGAGCATCTGCACACCTTGAATCAGAGAGGCGTTGCCGGCCGCACAAGCTGCTCCTATGGCGTAATGGGGACCGGTGATCCCCAGGCTCATGGTGATCTCGCCGGCAGGGTTGTTGAGAACGGTTCGGGGATTATGGTGGTGGGTCCAATACTTTACGTCATAATTGAACTGACTGATATTAAAAATTTCATTTTCTGTCTCCACGGTTCCATGCTCGGTGAGGCCTACATAGACACCGATGCGGGATCTCTTGTAAAAATCAATATCGAGCGCCGCATCGGCCAGGGCCTCGTGGGCACAATAGACACCAAGGCACCCGGCACGGGTCCCCCGTTTATTTTCCTTTTTTTTCCGGTACCGGGTTTCGTCAAAGGTGCAGATCCCGGCGGGTGCAGGGCCAAAATAGCGGAGGTCGATCTCTTTGATTTTACTGGTTCCGGTCAGCAGTTGCTCGCGAAAATCCTTAAGATTATCAGCGCCCGGCGCAGCCAGGCCGACCCCTGTTATGACGATTCTTTGTTGATTGTAATCCATGATGGTTGATTGACGAATGGAGGTGAGCTTATTATAAATAGGTTGAGTTGTCGTTGAATAAGCAGGCTGAAACCCTTTATCTTTAGGATATATTGCTTGAGAATTCAAGAAGAATGCAGGATGGTATGGAAAAAGTGCTCCTTGTTGGAGATGGAATCTTGGTTTTTGGGAGGGAAAAATGGATAGTTCTGTCTATGATGTGGTGATTATCGGCGCTGGTCCGGCCGGGATTCAGGCCGCGATCCATGCGGTTCGCAAGAAAAGCAGGGTCTTGCTGCTGGGACGGATTGAGCGAAGTTCGCTCTATTCTGCCCATGTGGAAAATTATGCCTGTGTGGAAGGGGTGAAGAGTGGTCAGGAATTGCTGGAGGCAGGAATTGCCCAGGCCAAGGGGTTTGGCGCCGAGCTGCTGGATGACGATGTATTGAAGATCCATCAACAGGAAGCCCTTTTTGTCCTTGATCTGGAGGACGGGGCCACAATCACCAGCCGCACCGTTATCTTTGCCACCGGTACGGCCAGAAAAAAACTGAAGGTTCCGGGTGAAAAGGAACTGGCTGGACGTGGCGTTTCCTATTGTGTCGATTGTGACGCCAATTTTTACCGGAAGGCCACGGTCGCGGTCGTCGGCAATGCCAGCGCTGCCATCGACGGGGCCTTGACCCTGACCGGTTATGCCTCCAAGGTCTATCTGGTGAGTCAGAAACTGGTGGCCTCTGCCGATCTCCTGGCGAAGCTGGAAAGCTCCACCGTCGAACACCTGTCAGGAACCTGGGTCAAGGCGATTCAGGGTGAGAAGGCCGTGCAGTCCATCCTCCTTGAAAACGGGAATGAGGTGGCAGTCGATGGCGTGTTCATCGAGCTTGGGGCCAAAGGGGCTATGGAGTTGGCCCTGGAGATCGGGGTGCAGCTTGACCTGGATACCATGACCCATATCGATACCAATAAACTGACCGAGACCAACGTCCCTGGGGTTTATGGGGCCGGAGATATCACCGGCCATCCTTATCAGATGGCCAAGGCCGTTGGCGAGGGCTGCGTCGCGGGCATGGAGGCGGCTAATTATGCCCGGAAACAGAAGGGTGAAGGGGTATAGCTTTTCGCATTTTTTATCATTATGCCCCGTTGCAATTTCAAACAATTTTTTTCTCAAGGAGGAAAATTATGCCATCAACTACAGAAAATCTTATGGATGCTTTTGCCGGTGAAAGTCAAGCGAATCAGAAATACCGGGCCTTTGCCAGGAAGGCGGAAAAAGAAGGTTTTGTCAATATTGCCAGATTGTTCCGTACCACGGCCGAGGCTGAGCGGATCCATGCCGAAGGCCATCTGAAGGCCCTGGACAAGATCGGTTCCACTGTTGACAATCTGCAGGCAGCCATTCATGGCGAGACCCATGAGTTTCAGGACATGTATCCGCCTATGGTCGAACAGGCAGAGGCCGAGGGCCACAAGGCCAAGGTCATGTTCAAGTTTGCGGTCAAGGCCGAGGCGGTTCATGCCGCTCTCTATGCCAAGGCCCTGGAGGCGGTAAAAAATGGCGTGGATCTGGAGGTGACCGATTTTTATCTCTGTCCGGTCTGCGGCCATATTGAGTTTGGCGCTCCCCCGGAGAAATGCCCGATTTGTGGTGCCAAAAAACATATCTTTGAACAGATCAGCTAACGCTTATTCCGGTAACAGTTCTCCTCATTCATTTCTCCTGAGGCTGCCCGGTCTCGGGAGAAATGAAATTATTCTCCGCCGCTATCCATTTGCAAGTCTCTTTGCCACTCCCAGATTCCCTTGTCAGTTTTCCGTTCCAGCGCCCATTCCTCCTTCAGATAATCCAGTCCGGCATGATTGGTCAGATCAAGGTGAATGGGAGTGATTGAGATATATCCGGCGCTGATGGCGTTCGCGTCCGTATCTTCGTCCGGATCCAGATGCGGGGTTCCGCCTCCTATCCAGTAATGTTTCCGTCCCCAGGGATCAAGGGTCTCCTGAATGGCGTTTTGCCAGAGTCTTCGTCCCTGGCGGGTGACTTTCACGCCGCGTATCGTCTTAATTGCCGGAACATTGGCATTGAGAAGGGTGCTTTCGGGTAGCCCCTTTTCCAGGATGATTCCGGCAAGCCAGGCTGCCACTTGCCCGGCAACACCAAAATCATAGGGGTGGGTTCCGGCCAGGGAGACCGCCAGAGATGGAATCCTGTACATGGTTCCTTCCACGGCCGCTGATACCGTGCCTGAATAGGCGATATCGTCACCCAGATTGGGGCCGGGATTGATTCCCGAGACCAGCAGATCCGGCCGCTGCTTCAGAATCTTGTTCAAGCCGATGGCCACGCAGTCGGTGGGTGTGCCGTCCAGGGAGTAGAAATCCTCCTCAACCTTGGTGACCTTTAAGGGACGATTCATGGTCAGTGAGTGCGATACCGCCGAATTATCCCGGTCGGGGGCGATAATCACACACTGCGCCAGGGGGCGAAGAGCGCATGCCAGAACCTGGAGACCGGGGCTATGGATTCCATCGTCATTGGTAATGAAGATAAGCGGCATATGCTTCCACACCCTTTGTGTTTGATTGAGAGTACTTTGAGAGTTACGAGAGATGTTGCAGCTATTCGATCAGGGCAGAGGGAGATGCACGGTGAATAAGGCACCGCCCAGCTCGGAGCGGCCCACCTCGATAGCGCCATGGTGGGCTATGACTATCTGTTTGACAATGGCCAGGCCAAGCCCGGTTCCATCGACCCGTTTGGTGAAAAAAGGCTCAAAAATTTTTTCCCTGTTTTCTTCCTCAATACCTGTTCCGTTATCACCAACGCGCAGGATAATTTCTCCCTGATTGTCGACAAGATTCAGCTCTTTCGCTTCTATCCTGACAATCTCTGCGCCTTGGGGGCAGAAGGGCAGGGCGTTGTGGAGCAACTGGCTGAGAACCGTGAAGATCTGGTTCTGGTCTGCCCAGAGAGAGTATCTGGGATTAATCTCGATCTGGAGGGTGCAACTGGCTGGCCACAGGGGATCTGCCTTGCTGACCTGGATGACTTCATCCAGACATTTTTTCAGGGAAAACCATTCGCGTACTGCAGATTCCGGTCTGGCGAACTTAAGAAAATCAGCGATGGTTAGGGTTAGGCGGTTTGATTCGCGGAGGATGATATTGATGAGCGCCCGGTTGGTTCTTTGCTCGGGGGAATCGTGCTGGGAGAATTCATTGGCAAGGACCTGGGCTGAGCCGGAGATGGCGGTGAGCGGATTTCTGAAATCATGGGCAATGCCGGCGCTGATCCGTCCGATGGCGGCTAATTTCTCAGCTTGGCGCATCTGCTGTTCCAGGCGTTCTACCTCACTGATATCCTGAATGGTCAGGATCTTGCAGTTCTGGCACTGGTGCGATTCAGGCTCATGACTTGCTGGATCTAATGGGAATTGGAGTCTGGCGCAGGAGTATCCCACCCTGATTTCCACGCCATCCTGGCGGACAAGATTGGCAGTGAGGCGAGAGCCTTTGTTGTGCAGATCCAGGGTGGGAAATATTTGGGAAAAGAGCTGTTCGGGAAGATTTGTTGGTAAGTAGCCGGTGATGCGGCCAATGGCATTGTTGGCCGATGTGATCCGGTTGTTATCATCGATTGTGATAATACCGGTGGCGATATCATCAAAAATCTGTTTGTAGAGCCGCGACAGGCTGTCAAGGCTTCTGACCGTATCAGAAAGCGCAGCCTCTGTTTTGAGCAAGCGACGCGAAAAAATTGCGCTGAGGATGGCGGCCAGGAACAAGGTCAGTCCCAGTACGGCAAAATGGTTGATACTGGTGAACAGGTTCTGCTCTTTAATGAACTCGTAACGATTGAGAAATACAGGATAAATTCTCATCTGCTCAAGAGCGAGGGCCAGGGCGTATTGCAGGGTTGCCGTGGCTGCCGCTATCAGGCCCCCTCTTCGGGGAAAGATCAGGCCACCGGCAATAATGGGGAAAAAGTAGAGGGGGGAGAATGTGGAGTATGAGGTACCGGTGTAATAGACCAGGAGGGTGACAAAGAAGATATCAAGTTGATTCTGGATGAAACCAAATCGGTGAATATCTTTATTGCCGGTCAGCAGGAAAATGGCTGAACCGATGGCTGAAAGATAGACACTGCAGATAAAAAAAAGGAGCCAGTAGTAGGGTGGCAGAATGATCTCAAGTTGATTGCTCTGGAGAAAGACACTGATTCCGAGGAGCAGGGTATAGAGAATGACCCGGAGCAGGAGCATCCACAGAAGCTGGCCTTTCAGCAGGGAGTCTGGAGATGGCTCGGTTTGGTGGGTCTGGGTGGTGACGGTCTTGAAATCCATGATATCTGCTCAGATTGAGATCCTGATAATCTGTAGGTTTTTTAGCTACGCGTCTTCAATACCATATTTTTTGATCTTATAGCGTAGAGAACGAAAACTGATGCGCAGCAGTTCTGCAGCCTGCATCCGGGAGTGGTTGCTTTTTTCCAGGGCAAAATAAATAATTCTTTTTTCCAGGTCATTGATGACCTCTTCCAGGCCACGCTCAAAGAGTTCTTCCTTGCTGGCCGCGGCCTGAAACAGGGGATCACCCCCGGTCTTGTTTCTTTGCTCCGAGCGGTGCGCCGACAGGGTTAAACTTTCCGGCAGGATAATGTTGGAGCTCTCAAGGGCCACCCCCCGCTCAATGATATTCTCCAGTTCCCGAACATTCCCGGGGAAATCGTAGTCCATAAGGACCTGCATCCCGTAAGATGAGATCTCCTGGACCTTTTTTCCCAATAACCGTGAATGCTTCTGCAAAAAATGATTGACGAGAAGCGGCACGTCACCCTTGCGTTCCCGTAGCGGGGGCATGCGAATGGGCACCACCGCCAGACGATAGAAAAGATCTTCGCGGAAACGTCCGGCGATAATCTCCTGTTCAAGCACGCGGTTGGTGGCCGCGATAATGCGGACATTCACCCGTTCGATCCGGGTTGAACCCACGGGTTTGACCTCCCGTTCCTGGAGGACCCTGAGCAGCTTAGTCTGGATCATGGGGGGCAGTTCGCCGATCTCATCAAGGAAAGCCGTGCCGTTATTGGCCAGTTGAAAAAGACCGGCTTTGTCATTGATGGCCCCGGTGAAGGCACCCTTGACATGGCCAAAGAGCTCACTCTCCATGAGGTCTTCCGGGATGGCGCTACAGGTGATGGGCACAAAGGGTTGATCGGCCACCTTGCTGTGCTGATGGATTGCCTGGGCAACGAGTTCCTTGCCGGTGCCTGATTCGCCATAGATAATGACATTAGCCGGGGTGGGGGCGACGCGCTGGATCAGGTCAAAGATCTTGATCATCTCCTGGCTCTTGCCAATGATAGCCGGAAAGGAGTCGGCGGCAGATGGGCCTTGGGGTTCGGCACTCTTGCGGGCAGTGGCTGAGCGGATGATGTTCTTGATCTCGGCCACATTAAACGGTTTGCTGATATAGTCAAAGGCCCCGTCTTTCATAGCGGCAACAGCGTCATCAGGGGAGACAAAGGCGGTGATCAGGATTACGGGCAGGGTTGGATACTTTCCCTTGATGCTGTGCAGCAGATCAAGGCCGCCAATGCCGGGCATGCGGATGTCGCTGATGACAAGATCGAAGGTGTTGCTTTCCAGGCAGCGCAGGGCACTGGCGCCATCACCTCTTGTCTCGACCTCGTACCCCTCTTTCTGCAGCAGGATTGCGAGAAAATCCCGCATGCTTTGTTCGTCGTCAACAATCAGGATTGAGGTCATGGTGGATAGTCTCGTGAAAAGTCATCGAAGAGATTTTCTCTTGTTGTGCCACCAGTTGGCCCTTCTCGGATATCTTGAGTTTTTTGATATGAGCCTCACGGCTGGTTGCGGCAGATCGGGATGTTGCCTGTTCGCAATAGACAAGCGCGACGGGACGGCGTGACCTGGTGTATCGCGCCCCTTTTGGCCCGGAATTGTGTTCCAGGAGGCGTCTTTCTAAATCTGTGGTGATGCCGGTATAGAGGGTGCTGTCACTGCAGCGGACGATATAGACATACCAGAAATCCATATCTGTCTCTTTATGCACAGGGGCAAATGAATCCGCTACCAGGTGCGGACATGGCCTGTATCCAGGTGAATAAAATCGGATTGAGGATAATAGCCAACGCCACCCCGCTGAAAAGCAAGGGCAATCTTGTGGAGATGGCCAGTACTGAAAGAGGAGAGACGGATATCTATAGCCTTGCCGAGCATGTGCAGGCTGTGGCTGGCAACCCCGCCGCTATTATTCTGGAGCATGGCGTTGGTCTGAGGCGATCGGTAGCCGGAGATCACCTCAAAAATTTTCTTTGTACCTGTGGCCTGTTGCAGGTCATGGAGTATGTCGAGCAGGGCGGGATCAATCGGATGGATGTCTCCCGTCCGGAAATCTTTCAGGAAATTATTTATTTTTGCCAGGGAGCTGGGAATATGGCGACCATTTCTGAAATAGACGATGGACAGTTCTTTTAAGGTGTGGGTGTGATAAAAGGAGAGGGTTTTTTCTTCAAGGCTGGCCAGTAAGGAGCTGGGAGAAGAGAGCAAGAAAAGAGGGACCATGGCCATTGCCCGTCCAAGAAAATTTCGTCGATTCATTGGTTCTTCCTGTATCTTTAAGTTGATCTTATCTTTTATTCGATTTTATAGTCAAGATAGCGTTATTCTGTCCTTTCCGTTGTTACAATTTCGAGTGTGGAGAATAAGAGTTCAATTTGTACCCTAAAAACACCCCTCTTGTCAACCTGGTCATCCTGGTGAAGGGAGAAAACTCATTGCGGCAATGAGTTGTGGATCTTTGTCTTTGCCGGAGTGACGATTTGAAAAGTTGCTCTTCTTAACTTGAAACATGTCTTTATCTGTTGGTATCTATACGTTATTTTTTTAAAAGTATCTCGCCTGGCTGCTGGTCGCGATCATAAATATCCATATGGAAAGAGATCCTGCCATCCTGGTCGCTTGTGACGGTCTGGTAGGTGATATGGACCGGTAAAGGCGTTGGCAGATGGATAATGGTGCGTTTACCCGTGCTTATGAGCTCATTGAGTTGTTCTGAAGACCAGCCTTTTTCGCTGCCGCCCAGGAGGAATTCCGCCAGCTTGCGAGGATTGCCGAGGCGAATACAGCCATGACTGAAGGCCCGGTTAGAGCGTTTGAAGAAGGACTGCTCAGGGGTATCATGCATATAGACATCAAAACTATTGGGAAAGACAAATTTGATTGCGCCAAGGGCGTTCCATTTGCCAGGGTCTTGTCGTAATGCGAACTGGCCCATTTTATTTGGGCTCACCTGGCTCCAGTTAATGGACAGAGGATCTATTTCTCTGGCCTCAGATGTCCTGTCACTGAAGAGGCGGATATGTTTGGTATTGAGATAATGAGGATTTTTTCTTAAATCGGCCAGCATTTCATTACGGGCAATGCTGGCTGGAACATTCCAGTAAGGGTTGAGATCTATATATTGGATCAGATCACTGAATACTGGTGTCTCGTGGTGTTGGGTACCGACAATAACGGGCATTTCCAGAATGACCCTGTCATTTTCAATGCCTTCCAGGGTAAAACCGGCAATATCCACCAGTACATATTTTTTACCAAGATCATGGGCCTCCCAGCGCCAACGCTCAAGATTGATAATGATTTGTCTGACTTTCTGCTGGGCGGGTATGTTCATAGCCACGATGGTGGATTTGCCGATCACCCCATCATCGGTCAGGCCATGGCGAAGCTGAAACTGGCTGACGGCCTGAACAAGCATGTCATCATAAACAAGGGTGTCGGTTGTCGCCGATTGGAGAAAGCCTTCAATCTGTAATCTTTTCCTTATTGCCGGGATCCTTGAATCCTGTTCGCCTGGATGGATGGATTTACCGGCTGCAACAGGGAGCCAGCCACCGGCTGCAGCCAGATTTTGATATCGCGGCAAGGCGGCGCGCAGATTTCTATAATATTTATGTGGTGGCAACAAACTATCCATAAATTGGTTAAAGTCCGGAGCAGACAGGGCTGTTTTTATAAGTGCCAGTTCATAAAAAGCAGAAGTATCTTCATCCTTCACCAGAATATCGGGGTTGCTTTTTCTGGAATGCGTCCGTCCTTGCTGGGCGTCATGGGCATAGGTGATGAAGGCAAGGGTCAACAGGGTATCGAGATCGATCAGCTCTTCTGGCGTTGTGCCATTCCAGAGGGAGGTGATCCGGTTCACATGGTATTGTTCTGGAATCAGGCCATCCAGTTCGGAGTTTTTTAAAACCGCGAGGAGGATTTCCGCTTTTTCCCCAGGGCCATTCGAGGTGACCCAGAGGGGCTGTAAACCTGTTTTGGTATAGATGACAACCAGCCGACGCTGCATATTATTGGCTTCTTTATCAGTTTGAATATCAGAAAATTTAACGTTGTTTTGTTCGAATCGATCACGAAGGATCAGATTCAACCTTTCCGCGGTGACAGCAAGAGCAGTCCCGGGAACGGGAAAGAAGGCACAAAGCAGAAATGCGATAGATAACAGTGTTTTTAGCAATCTTGATCCTTTGTTGAATGAGTTGCAAAGAGTGGTTCTGGATGGTATGTAGTTCATGGTGCTCTTTGGGGAGACAGGCTGTGGATATTGACCGTTTCAGTGGGTGTACCCTGAGAAGATTCAGCCGAAACAACCCGGCTACAATATCATTTAAGGGAATAAAATAGCAAGAATAACAATGATGGAACAGAATAATGACCCAGAACAGGTGAAGCTCCCTGAACAAACTCCCGGGACAGAAGATGAACAATTCAATTCCCAGTCTTTGACCGATCATCTGCGTGATCTGCGCTCCTGCCTTATTATCTCCCTGGTTGCCGTCGTTGTTGGTTTTACTGCGGCGTATAACTATGTCGAATCCATTGGGGTCTGGTTTTTCAAGCCACTCACCGATGTCTTACCCCAAGGCTCATCACTGATCTTTACCTCGTATCAGGAAGGGTTTTTTTTTATCTAAAGCTCGCCGTAGTCTGCGGTCTGCTTCTGGCCAGTCCGGTCATTTTCTATCAGATCTGGCGTTTTCTGGCCCCTGGTCTGTACAAACATGAGAAACGCGTACTGCTGCCCTTTTCCTTCCTTTCCACCATTTGTTTTTTGAGTGGCGCGACCTTTGGCTATTTTGTCGTCTTTCCACCCGCCTTCCGTTTTCTTGTTGGGTATAGCAATGATTTCCTGATATCAATGCCGGCTGTCACCGAATATTTTTCCCTGGCCCTCCATCTGCTTATTGCCTTTGGGGTCATCTTTGAAATGCCGGTGTTGATGGTTTTTCTGGCCAAGATTGGCGTTATTAATCTTGCTTTTTTGAATCGTAATCGCAAGTATGCCATTCTTGTCAATTTTATTATTGCGGCGATTCTAACGCCAACTCCTGATGTTGTGAATCAGTTCATGATGGCGGTGCCCTTGATGATCCTGTATGAAATCGGTGTCATCGCCGTGTGGATCTTTGGCAAGAAAGGCTTTGCCGATTTTCAGCCGGGATCTGCCGTACCGGAAAAGGTTGATACCGAAGCATGATGATTTGGTCTGGAAAAGGTTGTTTCTTCCCTCATCTGCTGCTGGACTCTTTTATTGGGGTACGTTATAAAGGGTATAAAAGGCCTATCTAAACCTATCTAACAGGAGCTTGTGATGTGTACTACGAATCATTTTGACAAGGCATTGGAGATTGGACGCCCCCCCAATATCAGACAGTTGTTTCCCCACTCCCAGGCCCTGCTGGTCAGCGGCAAGGTGATTGACCGCGCCCTGCGGGCCAAAGGCGGGGCCATGACCATGGCCGCCAATGGCCGGAACCTTTTTATTATCCGTGGCGCCTTGCAGGCCGCGCAAAGGGCTGATGCCGCGCTGATCATTGAAATTGCCCGGTCTGAGGGCGGGGCCTCTGCCTATTGTGCCGTGAATTACTGGAATATTGCCCGGCAGGTGGATGCCATGTGCAATGAGTTGGGAATCACCGTGCCGGTTGCCATCCACGCCGATCATTACGGGATCAAAAAGGAAGGGGACCTGGCCATGGCCAGGGTGGAGATCCCGACGATTTTTGAAGCGGGCATCACCTCGATTGCCATTGACGCCTCGCATATGCCCGATGATCTGAACCTGCTGGCCAATATTGAACTGAACGCCATGATCCCTGCCTGGGCAGGGCTTGAGACCGAGGTGGGCGAGATCAAAGGTTCGCAGGGGCTCTCCACCGTTGATGACGCCTCTTTCCTGATCAAGGGGTTGAACGCCCATGGGATCTGCGCCGACTGGATTGCCTTGAACAATGGCACTACCCATGGCCTTGAGGCCAGCAGTCAGGGGATTCAGGTGGAGTTGACCATGGATATCCATAAACATCTCGCCCCGTATGGCACCTCCGGCGCCCAGCATGGGACCTCCGGCAACAGCTCGGAGCGCCTGCGGGCCATTGCCAGGCAGACCAGCACCACCAAGGCCAATGTGGCCACGGCCCTGCAAATGGTTTCCTGGGGGGTGGAGGTCAATGATTATGGCAATGCCATCCTCGATGACAGCGGCAATCTGCAGAAGGTTAAAGGTGAGGGTGTTAGCGAGGAGATGTGGCAGCAGATGACGGCCTATGCCGAGGCCAAAGGTTGGAAGAGCGGCGACTATAAAAAGCTGAATCTGCCCTTTGAGCCCTGGCTCCTGGGCCAACCCCGAGCAATTCGGGAGCGAATGGCCAGGCGGGTGGAAGATTTTGTCTATACCATGCTGATGGATGTGTTCTATGCCGGAGGCAGCGCCACCCTGGCCCGCGAGGTGATTCTTGCGGCCGGGTCGTACGATCTTGGCCCCAAGGTTGGGCGGATTGAAGACCCGGCGCAATGGACCCGGGAACTGATTATTGAACGGGCAAGAACGCTTGATGTGAACAAGGGGCCGGAAGGCCATTTTGACGATTGATACAAATGGAAACCATGAAAAAAATACTTGTGACCGGGGCCGCCGGTTTTATTGGGGCTCATCTGGTCAAAAGGTTGACGGATAAGGGCGCGGAGGTAGTTGGTATTGACAACCTGACGCCCTATTATGATCCTCAGTTGAAAAAAGACCGGCTGGCTCATCTGGCAACAGGAGAGCGTTTTCGCCATGTGAATATGGATATTGCCGATCGACCGGCCATGGAAAAGCTGTTTCAGGATAACAGCTTTGATGCAGTGGTTAATCTGGCCGCCCAGCCCGGGGTTCGCTATTCTCTCATCAATCCCTATTCCTATGTGGACACCAATATCGTGGGCTTTGTCAATATCCTGGAAGGTTGCCGTCATTCCGGGGTCAAGCATTTTGTTTATGCCTCGTCCAGTTCGGTGTATGGGGCCAATACCCGGCATCCCTATTCGGTGCATGACAATGTGGATCATCCGGTCTCTCTGTATGCGGCCTCGAAGAAGGCCAATGAACTGATGGCCCACACCTATAGCCATCTTTTTGGTCTGCCCACCACCGGATTGCGTTTCTTTACGGTCTATGGCCCGTGGGGCAGGCCGGATATGGCCCCCGCCCTTTTTGCCAAGGCCATCCTGGCCGGTGAGCCGATCAATGTCTTTAACAACGGCAATATGGAGCGCGACTTTACCTATATTGACGATATCGTCGAAGGCGTGGTCCGGGTCATTGACAAAGTGCCGGAGCCGGATCCGTTGTGGAATGGCGACCTTCCTGATCCAGCGACCTCCTACTGCCCGTATCGTATTTATAATATAGGGAATAATAACAAGGAGAAGCTGATGCACTTCATCCATGTCCTTGAGGAAGCCTTAGGGCGCAAGGCGGTTAAGAATTTCCTGCCGATGCAGCCTGGTGATGTCCCGGTTACCTATGCCAATGTCGATGAGTTGAAACGGGATTTTGGTTATAAGCCGGCAACGTCCTTGGAAGAAGGGGTGCGTAAATTCGTGGCCTGGTATAAAGAGTATTATCAATAACAGTAAATATTCAGGTGGTTAGACTGAAGACTGAAGGCTGAAGTATTTATTTGTTCCTAAAATCCTTCAGCCTTCAGTCTATCTAAGCAGTTATCAATAAGGTCTATTGGTTAATTCTTTGGACAAGGCATAAAAAAAGGGGCTGCGGTAAGTTAATCTTACCGCAGCCCCTTTTTTATTCAGGGAGATGAAAATCAAAAAGTCAGTAGGATGCCGTCGGGGCGATAGCCGGCTGTGCTGGTTGTGGTCTGAAAAGAGGAGCGAGCATGTCGCCAGCCGCTTTTGTGCTGGAGATGACTTGATCCAGCACTGAGTAGTGGCCGCTTTGGCTCAGTTCAACGAGCTCCCAGCAGTCGGTGGCATTGGCGATGGCCTGCATAAAGGCAAGGTGTTGAGTGTGACCGGCGCAATGGGCAGTGACATGGCCAAGAACAGGACAGCCAAGCAGCGCCAGATCGCCTACCAGATCCAGGACCTTATGGCGGATAAATTCATCGTCAAATCGCAGGCCTTCTTCATTTAATACGCTTTTTCGATCCCAGTGAATAGCGATTACATTGCTCAGGTTGACGCCGAGCGCCAGTCCTTGCTTCCATAATCCTTCAACCTGTTCAGCATATCCAAAGGTCCTGGCCATGGCGATTTCTTTGGCAAAGCGATCTTCTGTCAGGTTGATTGAATAGTGCTGGGTCTGGATGACCTGATCCTTAAAGTCAATCTTGCCGCTGATCTTGAAACCGTTATAGGGGAGAATACGGAGAAAGCTGTCGCCGTCCTGATAGGTGATTTCCTTGGTGATCCGCAACACTTTACGCAAGGCAGCCTGTTTTCTTTTTCCTGCCTGGGTCAAGAGATGAATAAAAGGGCCGGCGCTGCCATCCATGATCGGAACTTCACCCCCGTCAAGTTCAATGTCGGCGTTATCAATGCCGTATCCGAGGAGGGCGGCCATGAGGTGTTCCGTGGTGGCGACGGTTATGCCGTTGTCACTGATGGTTGTGGAGCGACGAGTGTCAACAATCTTATCCATATGGGCCTGAATATGCTGATGAGAGGTCAGGTCACAACGGAAAAAACGGATGCCGTTGTTTTCAGGGGCCGGCTTGATTGCCATATTGACAGGCTCACCTGAGTGCAGACCAATACCACCACAACGGATGGTCTTGCGGACAGTGTGTTGATGAAGTTCTATTTGACGTGACATATAAAAAAACCTTGTTTGTTCAGGAATAAGGACAGCGTTCTGTTAACTTGAAGTATGCAAAAAACAAACCATAATGTATGTTTTGCAATATTAAACAAATTTATATTGTTTATTCAGGATGTTGGGTTATTTCTTGTGGTTTGTTTGTTGGCGCATTTGCTGTGGGATAAAAAACGCGATAGTGGCCGGAGGTGGGGAAAAACACATCATCTGGTGGTTCGTGTAAGCAGCGCCAGCTTCTCCATGATAAAGGATTGCAGGCCATCGTCAACATGGGTCTGCATTTGCAGGCTATAAAAGGGGAGGGGGAAATTACAGTTCTTGAGCTTGACCATATCCTTGGCGGTGGTAATCATCCCTTGGGCTCCGGTGTTTCCGGCTTCTTTCTGGAGTTGCTGCAAGATGTTGGGGGTATAGTGTTGATGATCCTTAAGAGCGGTAAAACCGCTTACAACAAGACCCTGCTCGGCCAGGGTCTGCCGGAAGGCCTCTGGCCTGGCAATCCCGCAAAAAGCAAAGAGTGGTGTTGGCAGGGACACGAGGGGAAGCATCGTGTTTTCTTTCTCGTTTTTTGCAGCACCAGGTGTATATCCGCTGAAAAAAACAGGTCTATGGGGAAAACGATCCTGGAGAAGAGTTGCAAAACGTTCCGCCCGTTCCTTGTTTGCTAAAGTCGTGCCCGTCAGCAGAAAGGCGTCGGCACGCTTAAGCGCGGAAACCGGCTCCCGCAGATCACCGCCGGGAAAGACCCGGCTGTTGCCAGCCAGTGAATCGGCACTGAACAGGACCAGATTGATATCCCGTTCCACGGCCAGATGCTGAAATCCATCGTCAAGGAGAAGGATGTCACAGCCAAGGGTATGAATGGCGTGCTTACAGGGCAGGGCGCGCACAATACCGGTGAGGACAGGGATTCCCGGCAGGGTCTCGGCCAGCAGCCGCGGCTCGTCTCCGGCCTGCTCGGCGTCAAGGAATATTTCTTTCCCATCTGAAACCACATTGACCTTGTTGCCGGCAGCGCCGCCATAGCCACGACTGATGATGGCCGGTTTGTACCCCTGGCTCTGTAAAAAGGTGGCCAGATAACTGACGATGGGTGTCTTGCCGGTGCCTCCCATGGTCAGATTGCCGATCGAGATGACCGGAACTTCCATCTTGTAACGGCGGAAGAATCTTCGATCATACAGGGAAGAGCGGAACTTCATGGCCGTGCTGTATAATGGGCTGAAAGGGCGGCCCAGGAGGTACAGGTTTTTGGAGGAATCAGACATGGATAGTTATATTTAGAGGTGAATTGAATCTTTTGTAGGGTGTGCCGCGTGCCGGAAACAGTGAAAAAAGGTGTTTTTTTTCTGTCAGATGGTATTATCAAAACTGTTTTTTTATATTGAATATCCAGGATAAATGATACTCTCTTTTGTAAAGAGTTTCAGCCTGTAATGTCACTATTCATCAATTGAAGGGAAAAAGAGGAATCAAGAATGAGAACAAATACTCTGGTGGCAGCGGCGGCCATTGTCCTGGCCATGATGCTTCCAGGATGCGGCATGGCTGGAGATGCCATCAAGCTTGGTGTTGCCGGCGCGCATAGCGGAGATCTGGCATCCTATGGCCTGCCAACCGTCAATGCCGCAAAACTGGTGGTGGATGAGCTGAACGCCAAGGGTGGGGTCAATGGCAAAAAGGTGGAACTGCTGATTGAGGATGATGTGTGCAAACCAGAGGTTGCTGCCAATATCGCTAGCAAGCTTGTCTCCAAAAAGGTTGATGTGGTGCTCGGCCATATCTGTTCCGGCGCCACCAAGTCGGCCCTCCCTATCTATAAGGATGCCGGGATTATCCTCATCTCCCCATCAGCCACCAGTCCGGAATTGACTCAAAGTGGTGCGTATCCAAATTTCTTCCGAACCATTGCCCCTGACAACATGCAGGCCAAACCGGAAGTGGACTTTGCCTTGAACGTGCTTGGGGTGAAGAAGATTGCGGTGATTCATGACAAGGGTGACTACGGTAAAGGGGTTGCCGAGCTGGCTAAGGGGTTTATTGAAAAATCGGGAAAGGGTGAGGTTGTCCTGTTTGAAGGGGTGACTCCCGGTGCTGTCGACTATTCAGCCATTGTCCAGAAGATCAAACAGTCTCAGGCTGATGCCGTTATTTTTGGCGGCTATCATCCCGAGGCCTCCAAGATCGTCTCCATGATGCGTAAAAAAAGGATGAAGACGGTGTTTCTTTCCGATGACGGGGTGAAGGATGCCACCTTTATCAAGGTTGCCGGCAAGGATGCGGAAGGGGTCTATGCCACGGGTCCAAAGGATAACTCGAACAATCCCTTATTCCAGGCTGCCGTTGCCGCTCATAAAAAGGCTTATAACAGTGACCCCGGCGCCTTTTTTGAAAGCGCCTATTCCGCGACCCTGGCCATTCTCAATGCCATTGACAAGGCTGGTTCCACGGAGATAGGGGCAGTGACCAAGGCCCTGCAGGCAGAAAAGGTCGATACGCCAGTGGGTACTATCAACTTTGATGCCCACGGGGATGCCGTAGGTGTTGGCTTTGCCATTTATCAGGTTAAGAATGGCCGGTTCGTTGAAGTCAAATAAGTGATTTTTGTTGTTGCAACCATGCCTGAAAGAATGCCTGAGACAGAGAACCTTCTTTGTCTCAGGCGCTTTTATTTGGAATGAAGGGACAATGGGAATTGTATGGATTATTTCATTGAACTCTTTCTGAGCGGCCTGACCAGGGGCTCAATCTATGCGCTGATTGCTCTCGGCTACACCATGGTCTATGGGATTATCGGTCTGATCAATTTTGCCCATGGCGAGATTTACATGATCGGGGCCTTTACCTCTTTTATCGTGGCCACGACGCTGTCAATCTATGGTTTTCCCCTGGCCGCCATTGTCGTGGTGGCTGGAGTTGCGGCGGCGATTTGGTCATCGGCCTATGGCTATACGGTTGAACAAATTGCCTATAAACCCCTGCGTCACGCGCCGCGTCTGGCCCCGCTGATCAGCGCCATCGGCATGTCCATTTTGCTGCAGAACTATGTCCTCCTGGCCCAGACCTCGGACTTTCTGCCGTTCCCCAAATTGATCCCGGAATTTGCCTTCATGGAACCGGTGGCCCATGTCATTGGTTCTTCTGATCTGGTCATCCTTATCACTACCGCCATGATCATGCTGGCACTGACCCTTCTCATTAAATTTACCCGAATCGGCAAGGCCATGCGGGCAACGGCCCAGGATCGAACCATGGCCCTGCTGGTCGGCATCAATGTCGATCGGGTCATCTCCGCGACCTTTATCCTCGGCTCAGCCCTGGCCGCCATCGGGGGTCTGCTGATTGCCTCGCATATTGGTCAGATCAATTTTGCCATTGGCTTTATCGCCGGCATCAAGGCCTTTACCGCCGCGGTACTGGGCGGAATCGGCTCGATTCCGGGCGCCGTGCTCGGCAGTCTGGTCCTTGGCCTGACCGAGAGTTTTGCCACCGGCTATGTTTCCAGTGATTATGAAGATGTCTTTGCCTTTTCCCTGCTGGTCCTGATCCTGATCTTCAAGCCGTCCGGCCTGCTCGGCAAGGCAGATACCAAGAAGGTGTGAACGGGTCATTATGATTACCGCAAAGGAATTAACCCCGATAAACAAGAAAATAATCTGTAAGGCACTAAAAAGATCCCTGCTGATCTCGCTCTGGTTTGTCTTTCTCACCTTTCCGATCATGGTGATCAAGGTGAATCCCATCGAGCGCACGGTTTCCTGGCGCTGGGGCAATATTGCGTATGTGGCCATTGGCAGCTTTGTCATCTCGCTGCTGGCCAAGGCCTGGCTGGTCAGGAAGGAGAGGGCGGCGGCCGCGAAAACGGCGGCCTGCCCGACGCGAGCCTCAATCTTTCATAATATTCTGCAAAGACCGGGATGTCGCTATCCCCTGGCTGCCTTGTTGTTGGGGGTGGCCCTGGCGTTCCCCCATCTCTTCTCCACCTATCAGGCCAATATCATGACCACCGCCCTGATGTATATTGTGCTGGGGCTGGGGTTGAATATCGTGGTTGGAGTGGCTGGCCTCCTTGATCTTGGTTATGTCGCTTTTTATGCCATCGGGGCCTACAGCTACGCGCTGCTCAACCTGCATTTCCATCTAGGCTTCTGGGCCGCGCTGCCCATCGGCGGGCTTCTGGCCGCCCTGTTCGGGGTGCTGCTCGGTTTTCCGGTGCTCCGCCTGCGCGGGGACTATCTGGCCATCGTCACCCTGGGATTTGGGGAGATCATCCGGTTGATCCTCGAAAACTGGAACGCCTTTTCCAAGGGGCCCAGCGGCATCAGCAATATTCCCCGTCCCGGATTTTTCGGCCTGGAGATGTCGCTTGATCAGGCCATGATTTACATGTATTATCTGATGATTGGATTGGTGCTCCTGGCCATCTTTGTGGTGAACAGGCTTCAGCATTCACGGCTGGGTCGGGCCTGGCTGGCCCTGCGCGAGGACGAGATCGCCTGTCAGGCCATGGGGATTGACAAGACCAGGATAAAATTGACTGCCTTTGCCCTCGGCGCCTTCTGGGCCGGCCTGATCGGGGTGATCTTTGCCGCCAAGACCACCTTTGTCAATCCGGCAAGCTTTACCTTCATGGAGTCGGCCATCATCCTCGCCATTGTCGTGCTTGGGGGGATGGGCTCCATCATCGGCGTGATCTGTGGTGCCCTGATCCTGATCCTGCTTCCTGAGTATCTGCGGGCCCTGTCTGAGTACCGGATGCTGGCCTTCGGCGCGATTCTGGTGGCCATGATGATCTTCAAGCCTGAGGGTCTGATTGCCGGTGTCCGCAGAACATATTGTTTCCAAGGACGAAAAAGCACGGCCGCCTTACAGGATGATGAATAAGCGGATGAATAAGCCGATTCTCAACGTCAGCGGTCTGACCATCGATTTTGGCGGGATCCGTGCCCTCGATCACCTTGATTTTGATGTGCAGGTCACAGAGATTGTGGCCCTGATCGGCCCCAATGGCGCGGGCAAGACCACACTTTTCAACTGCCTGACCGGGATTTATCGGCCCACTGACGGCGAGATTCTGCTGGCGTGTCCGAAAACGGGGCAACAAACCCGGCTGAATGGTCTGAAACCCAATAAGATTACGGAAAGGGGGATGGCCAGAACCTTTCAGAACATCCGTTTGTTTTCCCGGATGACCGTGCTTGAAAATGTGATGATCGGCAGACACTGCCGGACGCATTCGTTGATCCTGGGCGCTATCTTTCGGAACCGCAAGACCAGAGAAGAAGAACAGGAGACCATACACAAGAGTTACGAGATCCTTGAAAAGGTCGGGCTCGCCGGGCAGGTCAATGAATTGGCCGGCAACCTCTCCTATGGAGCGCAGCGGCGTCTGGAGATCGGCCGGGCCCTGGCCACCGAACCCTTCCTGCTGCTCCTGGACGAACCGGCCGCCGGAATGAATCCCCAGGAAACGGCGGTCCTTGTCGCCCTTATCCGCCAGATCCGTGATGAGGGCCATGCCATCCTCCTGATTGAGCATGACATGAAACTGGTGATGACCCTCTCTGATCGTGTCGTGGTCATGGATTATGGGAAAAAGATCGCTCAGGGGACGCCGGATCAAATCCGTGGCAACCGGGACGTGATCAAGGCCTATCTGGGCGAGGATGTGGGGTGATGCCATGCTGGAACTGAAGAATATTCAGGCTGGTTATGGTAATGTCCATGCCTTGCGGGATGTCAGCCTGACCATCCATACCGGCGAGATCATTACCCTGATCGGGGCCAATGGCGCCGGCAAAAGCACCACGCTCATGGCCATCTCCGGGATTGTTCCGTGCCGGGGCGGGCAGATCCTGTTGCAAGGCCGGGAGATACAGGGCCTTGCCCCTGACCGGATTGTGGCCATGGGGGTCAGCCAGGTCCCGGAAGGAAGGCATATCTTTGCCGGTCTGACCGTGCAGGAGAACCTGGATCTGGGTTCTTTTCTGCGCACCGACAAGGCGGGGATCAGGCAGGATCTGGATTATGTCTATTCGCTGTTTCCCTTCCTTGCTGAGCGTAGACATCAGTCAGGAGGCACACTCAGCGGCGGTGAACAGCAGATGCTGGCCATGTCACGGGCCCTGATGGCCAGGCCGCGACTCCTGCTCCTTGACGAACCGTCGATGGGCCTTGCTCCGCTTATGATTAAACAGATCTTTGCAATCATCAAGGCCATCAACAAGGAGCACAATACCACCATATTCCTGGTGGAGCAGAACGCGCATCAGGCCCTGCATATTGCTGATCGGGGCTATGTTCTTGAAAATGGACGGATTGTTCTAACCGATAGTGCGGAAAGGCTTCTAAATAATCCCGAGGTGCAAAAGGCGTATCTCGGGATTTAGGTGCCGTTATGAAATTACCATTATCCTAAAAATGGCAGTTGCCTCATAATGCAAACACCGCTCTCCCTCATCCCCGACCCTCTCCTTTTGGGAGAGGGTCGGGGTGAGGGGAAGGTTTGGCAATACAAGAAGTTATTGCAAAATCAATGTCTCCAACTGCCGTTTTTAGGTTCAAAGTTACAGATTCTTTTTTGACAGCGGCTTAATTTAATGAACTATTTCAAAGTTGAGTGGTGAAGAGAGTGAAGAAAGTGAAGGCGGGAGTAATTGGCGTCGGTTATCTGGGGAAATTCCATGCCCAGAAATACGCGGGGATGGAAGGGGTGGAGCTGATCGGGGTAGTCGATGTCGATCCGGTCATGGCCGGCAAGATTGCCGCCGAGTGTGGCTGTGCACCCTTTACCGATTACCGGAAGCTCCTGCCGCTGGTTGATGCGGTCTCCATTGTCGTGCCCACCAGCTATCATCATCAGGTGGCCCTCGATTGTATTGAGGCAGGCGTGGATATCCTGCTGGAAAAACCGATCACCACCACCCTGGAGGAGGCCGATGATCTGATTAAGCGGACCGATGCCAAAAAACTGATCCTGCAGGTGGGGCATCTGGAACGCTTTAATCCGGCGGTTCAGGCCATGGAGAAATTTCTCACCGTTCCGGTCTTTATTGAAAGCAGCCGGATCTCACCGTTTAAAAACCGGGGCGTGGATGTGGACGTGGTCCTTGATCTCATGATCCATGATATTGATATTATTCTCAGTATTGTCAAGTCACCTCTGAAGTCCATCCAGACCGTGGGCGCCCCGGTGGTGACCGCGACCACCGATATCGCCAATGCCCGCCTGGTCTTTGAGAATGGGGCCACTGCCAATGTGACGGTCAGCAGGATTGCCCGTACCACGATCCGCAAGATGCGCATTTTCCAACCCGGCTCGTATATCAATGTCGATTTTGCGGGCAGAAAGGTGATGACCATCCATCTGACCGATGAGATCCAGGCCAACGGCGCGCCGGGTCAGGATGTTGAGGTTACCTCCTTTCCGGCAAGCGATGCCCTGAAAGATGAGATCGCCCATTTTATGGAATGCGTCCGCACCCGCAGCGAACCTCTGGTCTCTGGACGGGTAGGGCGGCAGGCCCTGGATGTGGCCCTCCAAGTGATGGCCCAGATTCGCGAGGGTCAGAAGCTTGAAGTGTACCGGCAAGTTGCCGCGGCCTTGCACAAGAGATAGCGGACTATGAACGCTGAGAATATTCCGGCTGGGCCTAAAAAAATAATGATCATTGCCGGCGAGGCCTCTGGAGATCTTCATGGCGCCCGTCTGGTGCAGGCCATGCGCCAACAGGAACCAGGACTGGCCTTTTGCGGCATGGGCTCCAGGGAGCTTGCGGCCGCAGGTGTTGAGCTGCTCTTTGATGCGAGCAAGATTGCGGTCGTGGGCCTGATCGAGGTGCTGGCCCATCTTCCCGATATTGTTACCGCCCTGAAAATGCTCAAGAAAAGGATGCGGGATGATCGTCCTGATCTGCTGATCCTGATCGATTTCCCTGATTTTAATCTGATGCTGGCCAAGAGGGCGAAAAAACTCGGCATTCCGGTCTTTTACTATATCAGCCCGCAGGTCTGGGCCTGGCGCACAGGGCGGGTGAAGACCATTGGCCGGTTGGTCGATACCATCGGAGTGATTCTGCCCTTTGAAGAGGCCTTTTACCGCAGCCGTGGGGTTGCGGCCCACTATGTGGGGCATCCTCTGCTCGATTCGGTCAAGGTGACAACCGATCGGGACTCCTTTTGCCGGAGGCATGGCATCAACCCGGCGCATAAACTGATCGGCCTGCTGCCGGGCAGCCGCCGGAAAGAGATCTCGGCGCTGCTCCCTGATTTTCTGGCCGCCGCCAAGCGTCTGCCGGGGAAATATGATCATGAATTCGTCTTTCTCCTGCCGGTTGCCGCGACCGTCTCGGAAGAGGATCTGTGGAACAATGGCCTGGAAACCTATTCAGGGCAAATCAATATCCACCTGATCCGTGAGGACCGCTATGATATGATGGCCGCCTGTGACGCTGTTGTCGCGGCCTCGGGTACCGTCACCCTGGAACTGGCGATCCTGGGTATTCCGATGGTGGTTGTTTATAAAGTGTCTCCTCATACTTATTTTTTAGGGAGGTTGCTCGTCCGGCATATGCAGTTTTTTTCCCTGGTTAATCTAATCGCTGAACGGTCAGTAGTACCTGAACTTTTGCAGGATGAGGTCAATCCCGGCAAGATTGAGGCAGAGCTTGTCCGCCTTCTCTTTGA
Organism: uncultured Desulfobulbaceae bacterium; assembly: GCA_903887485.1. GTDB lineage: Bacteria > Desulfobacterota > Desulfobulbia > Desulfobulbales > Desulfocapsaceae > UBA2270. The sequence continues at coordinate 42,706 of CAISPV010000102.1, forward strand.
TGACAAGGCCAGAGCCGAAATGCAGACGGCCCTGGCCGAAGTTCGTTGTAAACTTGGGCACCCCGGCGCTTCGCAGCAGGCGGCCGGGCTTGCCTTGAAGCTTCTTGATCTGAAGAAGTAATGATTCCTGTATTGCAGGAAAATGAAAATGGGTGATTCGATGAAAAGAAAATTTCTATTGAAAACACTGGCACTCTGTTTCGTGATTCTTTTACCCGTCTGGGCTGGCGCTGAAGACCTTGGCGCCTTGCGGTTGAGTCAGATGCAAGGTGATATCCAGGTCCAGTCCAAGGGATCAACTGAATGGTTTCCTGCCACCATCAATCTGCCGGTTCAGGCGGGAGACCGGCTGTGGTCGCCAAAAGACGCATGGGTTCAGGTGGAGACCCGGGACGGGAGTGTCGTCAGGCTTGACGCCGACAGCTCGCTTGAGATCCTGGCGGTAGAAAAGGACTCGCTGCAGATGTACCTCAGCCAAGGGCAGGCATATCTGAACTTCAAGAAGGGAATGGATTCCATGTTTCAATTGGACACCCCGAATTCTTCGCTCAGGATATATGACAGCTCGACCCTCAATGTTGCCCTTGTCGATAATGGCAATACCGAGATATCCGTGTTCCGGGGCGCCGCATATGCGGAAAACAGAAGCGGTGAGATCAGGGTTGGCGCCGGCAAAATGCTCTCCATCAATGATGATGTGCCCTTCCTGATAGCCTTGGAGTCACCGAGTGACTGGGAAAAATGGAACCGTGATTGGGATGAATCCCTGATTAGCGATGAGAGCAGCAAACAATATCTTCCACAGGAACTGTCAGGATATGGACGGGATCTGAACAAAAATGGCCGGTGGGTTGAAACCACTGAGTATGGAAATGTCTGGACTCCAACCACGCATGTCTCTGCTGATTGGGCTCCTTATCGTGATGGTCGGTGGGTGTGGATTGGTGACGATTATGTCTGGATCGCCAGTGAATCGTGGGGCTGGGCCCCTTACCATTACGGGCGCTGGGCTCACATCTCTTCTTATGGCTGGTGCTGGGTTCCACCGCCGCGCAATGAGGTCTATTGGGGGCCTGGCTATGTCAGTTGGGTATCAACTGATAGCGATGTCGCCTGGGTGCCGCTGGCGCCTGCCGAGATTTATTACGGCCATGGCTATTATGGCCCTCATAGTGTCAATATTGTTAATATTAATATCAATACAGTGGTGGTGCCTGGACGCAATTACAGAAATTCCCTTGTGCGTAACGCCGTTACCGTCGTCCATCGAGATACCTTCTTGACAGGACGTCATCATGAGATCGGACATCGGGAAAATCCTTTTTTGCGGGAACGGATAAGTATTGGCCACCCCAGAATTGAGCCGGGGCGGATTACCAAGATGCCGATTATCAGGGATATTCCCAAGGTAAATCTGCCGCCAGAGCATCTTCGGTCATTGCCGGGAAGGCCAGTGGGTGGGGCGAGGCCTATGGTTAGAGAACGTGATCGTTCAATTTTCACACCAACGGCGGCGCCACGACCCTTGGAACCCAGAGTCAGGATGAACCCTGAGCCGGCAGGAAAACAGACTGAAGGCCGGCATGTGCCAGGGCCTGATGAACGGAAACAGATGTTGGAACATAGCGTTGTGCCCAGACAATTCAAAGACCGGCCGAATATTGATGCCGATGCCGTTAAATCGGCACCACCATCTGCAACTCCAAGGCCACAGATCGCGCCGCCGCCAAGCCAGAATGAGGAAAGGAAGGCCCCGGTGGCACATGAGCGGCAGCAGATTCCTGAGCATCCCGCCATGCCCGGTCAGTTGAGGGAACGGCCGAATAATCCCGATGCCGTTAGAGCGACGCCACCACCTGCTCCAAGGCCGCAAATCGCGCCGCCGCCAAGCCAGAATGAGGAAAGGAAGGCCCCGGTGGCACATGAGCGGCAGCAGATTCCTGAGCATCCCGCCATGCCCAGTCAGTTGAGGGAACGGCCGAATAATCCCGATGCCGTTAGAGCGGTAACACCGCCACCTGCTCCAAGGCCGCAGATCACACCGCCGCCAGTCCAGCATGAAGAAAGGAAGGCACCGGCGGTACATGAGCGGCAGCAGAGTCCTGAGCATCCCGCCATGCCCAGTCAGTTGAGGGAACGGCCGAATAATCCCGATGCCGTTAGAGCGGTAACACCGCCACCTGCTCCAAGGCCGCAGATCACACCGCCGCCAGTCCAGCATGAAGAAAGGAACGCACCGGCGGTACAGCGGCAGCAGATTCCTGAACGCCCCGCCATGCCCAGTCAGTTGAGGGAACGGCCAAATAATCCCGATGCCGTTAGAGCAGTAACGCCACCACCTGCTCCAAGGCCGCAGCAGATCGCACCACCGCCACATGTTCCTGCTCAGGGGCAACCGTCCCATCTTGACCCAGAGGCATTGAAACGTCTCAAAAAACAGCAGGAGGCAGACAAGAAAGATTAACAACAGGACGATGGTAACAGGATGCGGGAGGATGCGACCTAAATTTCTCTGAGGAGAGTGGGTCGCATTCCTTTTGATATTTTTAAGCGTAGTTGTTAACCTGACACCTGGCTTATTTCATATAATCAGGAATAAGGCTATAGCTTTCAGCTATTCGCCCAGCCTTGAGAGTGCCAGTGGATATCTTTACCTGCTGGATATCAGGATCTTCAAATTTATAACTCAAAATTTGATCTCTTCATCTATGCCTTTCCTTGACAGAAGTTAACATTTCATGCGAGCATTAATAATATAATGTTGTGAGATAGAGAGGTTGAAAAATATTCTAACATCTTCGATGCTCTATTATTGAAAGGACTCTTGCGAATAGGTCTCGAAAGAAAAATGCACTTCAAATTTGTATCTGCGCCCCCCAGCTCATCGTCCTGAAAAACAAAGACCAATCACCTGTAAATCACGGAGCCAGTATGAAAGAGAAAATACTGATTATCGATGACGAAGAAGAGATCCTTGAGGTCCTCGCAGAGGTCTTTGAGGAAGAGGGTTATCAGGTCAAAAAAGGCCAGGACGGCGAGCACGGTATGGCCGTTTTTTTAGAGTGGCAGCCTGATCTGGTGATCACTGACATCAAAATGCCCAATAAGAATGGGCTCGACGTCCTCAGGAGTGTCAAGAACTCCGGCTCCGATGTCGATGTTATTATTCTCACCGGCCATAGCGACGAGATAACCGCCATCGAATGTCTCAAGTCAGGGGCCTATGATTACCTGCTCAAACCAGTTGAGGATATTGCTATCCTTTTAGTGGCCGCGGAAAGGGCGTTGGGCAAACGAAGGCTTAAGCTTCAGAATCAGGATCTGCTCAGACAGCTCGCGGAACAGGCCCTCAAGATGATCGGTCTCCCCAACTACCGTCACCTCCAGACCTGCCTGGACGAGGAGATCTGCCGGGCCAAACGGTACCAGCATCCCTTCTGTTTCTGCATGGTTGACATCGATCACTTCAAGCTCTTTAACGACAGCCATGGCCACCCCTTCGGTAATTTTGTCCTCCATGAACTTGGCCGCCTCCTGCAAGAAGGGCTTCGGCCCTCCGATAAGGTATTCCGTTATGGCGGCGAGGGATTTTCGATTATTTTGTCCGAGACCGCCGCTCCCGAGGCCAAGGTTGCCCTTGACCGGCTCTTGGACGGGATAAGAAAACACCCATTCAGTTTTAACGGACAAAACGCCACCCTTACCATCAGCGTCGGGGTGGCCCTTTGTCCCGATCAGGCGGAAGATCTGTCTGCCTTGATCTCTCTGGCGGATGAGGCCTTGTATCAGGCAAAAGAAACAGGACGAGACCGGGTGGTATTCAGTGGCTGACCTCCGACTGTTGAGCAGTCGTCCTTTTGAAGGCTGGGAGATGACCATGTCAAGACAGGCAGGAACGATACGGCGTCAGATTCTCTGGCCTTTGATGGCGGCCATCGGGCTCATTCTGCTGGTCACATTTTTTTCGATATCTTATCTGCAGAAATCCTTTGTCGTCATGGAGGCACGCCACCATATCGATCAAGTTGAGCGACTCTTCAACGGCCTCCTTGAAGCTGAGGCCAAGTTTATGCAGGTGCGCCTCGACACACTCACAGAGGATAAAGTCCTGCAAAAAGCCTGGCTGGAGAGGGACCGTCAGCAATTGCTGGCGGTGGCCGAGCCCCTGTACCAACAACTTCACTCTCAATATAAAATTACCCATTTCTATTTTGTCGATCCGAATCGTACCTGCTTTCTGCGGGTGCACAATCCCGCTCGGCGCGGTGATATCATCGAGCGGTTCACTATGCGACAGGCCGAGGAAACCGGTAAAATGAGCTGGGGTATCGAACTCGGACCGCTTGGCACCTTCACCCTGCGGGTCGTGGCGCCATGGCGGATCAACGACAGGCTGGTCGGCTACCTCGAGCTTGGCGAGGAGATCGAGCACCTGACCCCGGCGCTTGTTTCAATCCTGAATGTTGATCTTCTGTTCCGCATCAAAAAATCCTATCTGAACCGCTCAGACTGGGAGAAAGGCATGGCCATGCTGGGCCGTAAAGCCGACTGGGATGCCTTCGACCAGATGGTGTCGATTGACGCAACAAAGAACAATATCTTGAAGGAGTTTCTTGATCTTCAGCACAAAACACATGAAGCACCCAAGAATGGAATTATCCGTATAACGACCGATGACAAAATTTTCATGGGCGGCCTGATCCCCCTAATTGATGCCGGTGGCCGCAATGTCGGCGATATTCTGGTACTGAACGACTGGACATCATTGAGCAATACCTTTCAGCGCCAGACCCTTTTTCTTGTCCTGCTGATCGGCGGCATCGGCTGCCTGCTGTTCATCATCTTCTTCCTCTACGCCGGCCGCATTGAGCAGCGCCTGGTCAATGCCTTCAAGAGTCTTTCCGATAAAAACCGGGAGCAGCAGCGGACCGAAGCGGAGCTGCGCGCCACGCAGGCCCAGCTCATCCAGTCCAGTAAACTGGCCTCGGTTGGCGAATTGGCCGCCGGCATCGCCCATGAACTTAATCAGCCGCTCATGGTCCTGCGTAGCAAGAACCAGTTGATGCAGCGACGCCTGCAGAAAGAGACCCTGACCCCTGAGCACATTGGAGAGGCCATTGAGTCGGTGAATCGCAACACCAAGCGGATGATGAACATCATCGACCATCTGCGTGCCTTCTCGCGCCAGTCCGGCCAGACAGAACACAAACGAGAGTTGGTGCAGATCAACAAGGTAATTGACGACTGCTTTCTCATGATTGGTGAGCAGTTGCGGCTGCGGGATATTCAGATCAAAAAAGAGTTCGATCCGGGACTGCCCAGGATCCAGGCAGATGGCAACCAGTTGGAACAGGTCTTTCTTAATCTGTTCGCTAATGCCAGAGATGCTGTGGTGGAGAAGCGGGAAAAATGTACAGACAAAGAGAGCTGTCAGGCGGAGATAGCAATTCACACCGGCATAAGCGAAGATAAATCGCATATCGTTATCCTGATCAGCGACAACGGTTGCGGCATCCCCCCCGCCCTGGAGAAGACCATCTTTGATCCCTTCGTCACCTCAAAAGCGGTGGGCAAGGGCACCGGCCTGGGCCTTTCCATCAGTTATGGGATCATCCAGGAGCACAGGGGGCTGATTCGGGTGGCAGAGAGTGGCCCGGAGGGAACTACTTTTTGCGTGGAGTTACCGGCGGGGTGAAGATCTTGTTTTACGAATGAGGAATTCAGCAAGAGGTCTTTGATCATGAATGAGAAGATATTGGTGGTCGACGATGAGCCGGAGATCCTGGAAATAATCTCGGAGTTTCTCAATGCCGAGGGTTTCAGGGTGACGACAGCCGCATCCGGGGAGGAAGCGCTGACCTGTATTGCTTCCGAATCTTTCCCTCTTGTGATCACGGATATGAAGATGCCGGGCCTGAGCGGCCTTGATCTTTTGCGAAAGGTCAAGGCGCAAGATGAAGACACCGAAGTCATCGTTATGACCGGCAACGGCACCTTGGAGAACGCCATTGAGGCCCTCAGAAACAACGGGGCCTCTGATTACCTCCGAAAACCCCTGGAGGATCTTGATGATCTTTCCTGTGCGGTGACCAATGCCCTGATAAAACGACAATTACGATTAGAGAATAAGCACCTGTGTCAACAACTGTTCAAGGCCAATGAAGAACTGGAAGAAAAAGTACGGCAACGAACAAGTGTACTGGAAGAGACGATTGAGCAACTCCGCAAGTCCAAAGTGGCGGCCGAGGTGGCCAATCTGGCCAAGAGCAACTTTCTCAGCAGCATGAGCCACGAGTTAAGGACCCCACTCAATAGCATCATTGGTTTTTCTCAAATTTTACAGTCGCAACTCTCCGCACAGCAGCAAAGTTATGCTCACAACATCCAGGAAAGCGGCCAATATCTTTTTGCTCTGATTAAGGATATCCTTGAGATGTCCGATGTTGAGGAAGGGGACATCTCGATCCACTCCACTCGATTCGATCTTCCTGCCGCACTCCAGAGCTGCCTGACAATGCTGCAGGAACGAGCAAGAAAGCGACATATTACCTTTGATATTGACGTGGCAGAAGAGTTGACCGGTCAGCTGGTGCGGGCAGATAGTGCCAAAATCAAACAAGTCCTCTTCAACCTCCTCTCAAATGCCATTAAATTTTCCGATGAAGGAGGCAATGTCTCTATCATTATTGAGCCGACCAGTAAGCACAGCCGACCGGAAGTCATGGTGACCATCATCAACGATGGCAGAGGAATCCCCCTTGAACGGCAGGCTAAGATATTTGAGCCGTTCTACCAGACGGAGAATATACTCTCTAACAAACCTCCAGGATCGGGCGTTGGTCTTGCCATCGCTAAGCATTATATCGAACTCCAGGGCGGCACCATCTCAGTGGCCAGCAAGGGCGAAGGGTTGGGGAGCAGATTCAGTTTTACTCTTCCTTTGGAGTTTCCTCATGAGCTGTGAGTCATTCAAACTTATGAAAGCAAACTTGCCTCCTGTTTACTAATTTCGAGCCTACTTCAGTGGCCGCCGCGGGTGATGCAGGTCATTAATATTGCCACATCGAATATTTGATTCCATCCAACTGCACTCGAGTTTGACCTTCCTACTGTTCTCTGACACAGGGAGTCAAAATCTCCTCCTATCAATCCTGACTTACCCCGAATCTCAGCAAGAAAAGATTTTCCTTGGCAGACTTGTCTGGTTTGTGCATCAAGGCGACATCTTTAAGTGGGATTTCGCAGGTCCACCCGAATCGGTGGGCAATGTGGCGCAGTGTTACTTCACTGTAAAACACCACATGAGTCGGGTCGCGGCGGTAATACCATGACCCGAAATAGTCGTCGTCGGTTTGGAAACAGGTCATGAGTGCCAGCCATCCCCCAGGCCGTAGCATCCGGTCGAAACGGGCGAACTCATCGGCCGGCCGATGGAAATGTTCGATGGTTTCAGTGCAGGTAATGAAATCATACAGATCATCAAGCGGTTCCGGATCGGGGAAAAAAAGCGGATCAAATAATCCCACCCGGTGGCCTGCCTCGCCTAACATGCAGGCAAGGGCCGGTCCCGGACCACACCCATAGTCCAGCCCCTTGGCATGCGGCGACAGCCGTTGCAATAATGGATCTGCAAGCTTTGACAAAAAACGGCGATACTTTTTATCCGCCGGATCGTTCCGGTGTTTGCGATAGTGCTCAAACTCTTCTTCCGTCGACATTCTTTGCGCCGGATTCAGAAAAGTTGCCTGGCAAACGCTGCAACGCCTGTAACTATAACTGTCTACGTTTACAAATACTTCTGCTGAGAGCAAACCGCACACAATGCAGCGGTGATAGATAAAAGAGCGAGCACGGTTTAAAGCTTTATAGAAGGACATGGTCATGAACCAGTAAAGCCGCTAACGACTATATCAGAAGTTTCCCTGTTTTCCCGACACGGTTGCAATCAATGCTATCATGTCAATCATTCTGCTTCGTCCTTCTTTTTAGGAGCCGTTACGAAATAACATGGCTCATTATAGCTATTTCGTTACGGCTCCTTATGCCGCTCCGGGCCACTAAATGGCCATGTTATTTTCTTACAACGGCTTATGGTGACCGGGCGTACGCAACTGGTTCATGAGATCTGCGAAAGGAGTGTGGGTGGCGGTTGATTTCTTTTCTGTGTCTGAATTTTGAGTGGGCAGCCAACCGGCTGAACCGCAATGCCTCGTTCCTGGGCGAGTTTACCCTTGATTGTGGTAAGAGCGGGCTAAACACCCGTCCTTACCCGATTATGCTTGATCTTTTTTGTATTTCATTTCTGGCTCTGGATTAATTCCCAAACAATCCATTACTCTGTTGGAGTAATTAAAATACCCAATTAATTGTGCAGCATCTAATATCTCTTTGTCGCTAAAACCTGCTTTTTGTAATTTTTCGACATCAGATTTACACATTTCCTTTGGTGTTAGAGTGGTTTTCTTTGCAAATTCAAGAAGTGCTTGTGTTTGATGGTCAAACTCAACTTGCGTGAAATCTTCTTGAATTTTTAATAATATTTCTTCATCTATGATCTCTTCACGGAGATCTTGCTCATGGCTTTCCACTCAGTAATAACAACCATTGAGACTTGAGACAACAGTTGCAATAAGTACACGTTGCTTTCTGTTGAGACCATCCGGAATAGTCATTATGTGTCGGTAGATATTGCGGCCCATCGCCATTGTTTCAGGGCGTAGACTTTGAATTTGGCTATGTTCCCTTTAAGTGTTGAAACTGCCCCAGAGAAATGGCGAGCAAAGACTCTGGTGAAATTTGGGGATGTTGCTCAAGAGAACGCCGCCACCCCAGATAATTCGACAGATACTTTGTGGCTACACCATGAAAG
>CAISPV010000103.1 GCA_903887485.1 uncultured Desulfobulbaceae bacterium
ATAGGGCTTATGCAGAGACTCTGTCAGGTGCCGGTTGAACTGGAATTGCAGCAGGAAAACCTTCTGGCGATGTACCGTGGAAAACTTGCGGAACAATTTGTTGCCCAGGAACTACTGGCCTGGCATAGTTCAGAGTTATTTTATTGGGCACGGGAGACCCGTGGCAGTAGTGCCGAGGTAGATTTTCTCGTTGTTCGGCAAGGAAATATTTACCCGGTAGAGGTTAAATCGGGAGCAAGTGGGAGTTTGCGAAGTCTGCACCTTATGCTTGAAAAATATCATAATTGTCCGCAAGGATTGATTCTTTATAGCGGTACAAGCAATAAATTACCTGAACAGAAGCTTCAATTCCTCCCACTATATTGTGTCTCGACGATTGGAGATCAACGGCCGGACGTGGTTTGAGTAGGGAGGAGCATTGGGCTCCATTTTACTTTTCAAAAATTGTAAGGAGTGCAAATCATGGGTCTTTTAGATGCGATTGATAAGTTGCTTGAGCCTATTGTTCCCAACACCGAAAGGGAATAATCAAAATCACCACCTACCCCGAGTATTCCGGCAAGAAAATATTTTTTTAAAAGCCTCATCCCCCTCTCCTGCAAAAATTTGATACGATTAGCCCATGCAAACGAATCATTGGATATGGCAACATCGTAACTGGCCCGCATTTTCATATGATGCCGGCGTCTTACTTGCAGACATAGGTGCTGTTTCCCGACTGGCAGGGAGACTGGACACAATCTCTCGCACACTGAACAGTGAAGAACAGATGGGCGTGCAGGAACAGGTGTTGGCCGATGATGCTATGGAAACATCTGCCATCGAAGGAGAAGTCCTTCGCCGCAGTTCAGTTCGGGCATCAATCCGCAGGCGACTCGGACTGTCTGAAGATTCCGCAGACTGGGACGCTCAGGCGGATGGCCTTGTCTCCATGCTGCTTGATGCGAGAAATGAGCCGCATCAGCCATTAACCGAAGAAAGGCTCTGTAGCTGGCATGCAGGCCTGTTTCCTTCAGGGTATTCAGGTCTGACAAAAATTCGGGTCGGTCAATATCGTGGCGAAGAAGAAATGCAGATTGTATCCGGCCCACTGGGCCGGGAAACGGTTCATTACATCGCTCCACCCAAAAAAATCTTATCAAAAGAGATGGAGCAATTTCTTGCCTGGGTCAACAGCAGCAATGAACAAGATCCGCTGATCAAGGCCGGAATCACTCATTTGTGGTTTAATATGATCCATCCTTTTGACGATGGTAACGGACGAATTGGCAGAGCCATTACAGATCGCCAACTGACAGGGAGTTATCCGGCTGTTATGCAACTGGCCTCTTTCTCCAAGCAAATCAGCCTGGACAGAAAAGGGTATTATCGTGTTCTTGAAACTGCCGGCAAGAATGACCTGGATATCACCGGCTGGCTCCAATGGTTTTTGCAGACCCTGAAGGCTGCCATCAATGAATCAGAATGGCTTATTGAAAAAGTTGTCCAGAAAGCTGCGTTCTGGCAGTATCATAAGAATACTGCCCTCAATGCACGACAGCACAAGGTAATCAACCGACTGCTGGATGCCGGAGAAAGATTTGAAGGAGGCATGACAACCCGAAAATATGCAGGAATGACGAAGTGCAGCAAGGTAACAGCCAGCCGCGACCTAAGCGATCTTGTGGCAAACAATATCCTGCAAAAATGTCCAGGAAAAGGAAGAAGTACAAGTTACGAACTGTGTCCCATCAAAAATTTGAGGGGAGAATGAAAGGTAGTAGTGTCGCGGTTTTTTTTATTTGTTGGCTGCTGTGGTGGTCGGATGAAGAAAAAAGATGGACCGGCTTTAGAATCAATGTTATTTTTGGGCATGTCAAATAGTTGGCAAGAGGATCAAGCGGCTATTTGATATGGGTAGAACCATGGGTAAAAGAAAAAGTGTGATGAGAAAAGTGTTGTTATTCTAGTTGTATGCTAAGCAATCATGAGTGACGCCTCGCCCAGTAATTTTATCAGTAATCCTGTTCGTACCATAAGGGGATAGCCGAAAGGTTGGCATCCCCTTTCTCTTTTTGTCGTCGCAAAATGTCGCAATCTCTCAGGAGAGAGATTGCGGGTCATTGATTTATCCTCCCATCTTTATTTTCGCATTCTTGCTGAAAAGAAATTTATATCCTTTTTTGTTCATGTAATTTTCTTGAATATTAAAGGGGTTGTCGTGGTTGTCTTCTGCCACACCACAACATGTTGTAGAATCTCCTTGAGAAATATCGCAAGGGTGGTGTATAAGCTTAAACGGTCCTTGTTTCTGTCGAACCTTTTTTTTCGAGGTTTTCTTTTCCAGAATACAGGGTCGTCCGGGAGATTTCAGGTGAGCTCTTCCAGATTTATTGATGGACAAGACTATTACAAGAGGCACAATATGACGCATGATCACACCCAACAGGAAATGACCACCACTGCCGAAACAGTCCTGGCCCGTCGCTATTATCTGAAAGATGACGCCGGGCAGCCGGTGGAAACCTGGGAGACCCTTTGTCGCCGGGTGGCCGATGCCGTGGCCTTGGGTGACGGCCGGGGCCGGCAGAGTGATGAGTTGCGGGAAGAGTTTTTCCGCTTGATCTATCATCTCGATTTCCTGCCCAATTCGCCCTGTCTAATGAACGCCGGGACGGATCTGGGTCAATTGTCTGCCTGTTTTGTCCTCCCTGTAGAGGACTCGATGGATGGTATCTTTACCGCTATTCGTAATGGGGCATTGGTTCATAAGACGGGCGGCGGAACGGGATATTCTTTTTCCCGCCTTCGTTCCAAGAATGCAGCCGTCAGATCAACCCAGGGTGTTGCCTCCGGCCCCCTTTCCTTTGCCGCAGTCTTTGATGTCGCCACGGAAACCATCAAGCAGGGCGGGAAGCGGCGGGGGGCCAATATGGGGGTGTTGCGTATCGATCACCCTGATATCATGGAGTTTATCTGCGCCAAAGAGGACCAGAACAAGTTTAATAATTTCAATTTCAGTGTGGCGATCACCGATGCCTTTATGACGGCAGTGGAGGATGGCTGTGAGTACAATCTGATTGAGCCGGCCACGGGTGCGGTGATTGCCTGTCTTGATGCCCGCAGTGTCTTTGAAAAGATCATTGATCTTGCCTGGCATAATGGGGAGCCGGGGGTGTTGTTTATCGACGCGGCCAACCGGGCCAATATGACTCCGCAACTGGGTGATTTTGAGGCCACCAACCCTTGTGGAGAACAATGGTTGCTGCCTTATGAGAGTTGTAACCTTGGTTCCATCAATCTGGCCAATTTTGTCATCAATGGTCAGGTTGATTATGGGCGTCTGCAAAAGGTTGCCCAGACGGCCACCGTCTTTCTTGATAATGTGATTGACTGCAATCGCTTCCCCATCCCCGAGATTGAGACAATGACCCTGAAGACCAGGAAGATTGGTCTGGGCATCATGGGGCTGCATGATATGCTGATTCAGATGGCTATCCCTTATGGCAGCGAGGAGGGACGGGTCTTGGCCGCCGAGGTGATGCAGCTTGTCCGGGATGCGGCGGAAGAACGCTCGATGCAGCTTGCGGCTGAAAAAGGCGCCTTCCCCGCCTATGATCCTGCCATTAATATCTATGGCGCCCGCCGCAATGCCGCCCTGACCTCGATCCAGCCCACCGGGACGGTTTCGATGATTGCCGACTGTGCCTCGGGCTGTGAACCGTATTTCTCCATTGTCATGGTTAAGCATGTGATGGATGGGGACCGGTTGATTCTGGTCAATAAATACTTTGAACAGATTGCGCGGCGGGAAGGTTTTTATTCGGAAGAGTTGATGGGCAAGGTGGCGGATAGCGGCACGGTCATTGGCCATGAAGAGATCCCGGCCCGTTGGCAGGAGGTCTTTCGTACGGCCCAGGATATCCGGCCCGAGGATCATATCCACATGCAGGGAAGGCTGCAGCAAAGCGGGGTTGATTCTTCCATCTCCAAGACCATTAATCTGCCCAATAGCGCCACCCGTGAAGAGGTGAAATTGTGCTATATGCTTGGTTATCAGCTCAGGTGCAAGGGTTTGACGGTGTATCGCGATGGTTCCCGGGATTCACAGGTCTTGAATACCAAGGAGCCGGCTGCAACCGAGCAGGTGGCGCTGGTCTCCTGTGACGGCATGGTCAAAAAGAACCTGCCGGATACCTTGAATGCCAAGCGGTATCGCCTGAAGGATCATGATCAGAAATCGGTCTATATTATTGTCTGTTTTGATGAGAATGAGAAGCCGATGGAGGTCTTTGCCAAATTTCCTTTCGATAACCGTATTGATCTGAAGGACAAATCAACGATGTGGACGACCACCTGTCGTCTGGTCTCCCTGGCCTTGCGTTTTAATATCCCGGTCGGTGAGATTATCAAACAGCTTGACCGTTCCAGCGGACATATGTTAGATCTTCCGGCACAGTTGAGTAAACTGTTTAAATCATTCATGGCTGGGACGCAGCATGGTTTTGCCAGTTCCTGTCCGGAATGCTCAGGTCAATTGATTTTTGAAGAGGGGTGTGAGACCTGTCATCAGTGTGGATACAGCAAGTGTTCGTGATGATTTGGTAACGTTTGATAAAGTTGAAAGGGCGAAAGGTGTGGCAATGGGAAAGATAGGAAGAAATGAACAATGCCTCTGTGGCAGTGGCAAAAAATTCAAACATTGTTGCTTGTCGAAACAACAGGCTGGCCTTGTTCCCAGGATTACGGAACAGGCCTTTAAGGTCTCTCTGGTCCATGAGATTGAGTTGATCCAGAAGGCGGCGGTTGAAGGAAAGCAGAAGATCAAAGAACTTGGTGTTTTTATTCTCTTCTCGACGGTTGCCGGTGATGCCTGGCTGCTTGAGATCTCTGATTCCGACGGAGTGCAGTTGGCGCGTGGTGGAGTGGCGCTCGATGTTTCCCTTGATCAGCAACCTGAGACCATTGAGATCAACTGGAGCCATACCTTTGCTATCCCTAACCGTGAATTTGAGATCACCGCCTATGCGGATCGATCGGTACAAACATTGACTGGTTATCCCGCCAAAGAGATCTCTGCCTCAATGAAACGGATGAAAAAGAAATTCTCAGCAGAACAGCTCGGTATGGTTCATGTAAAGCAGGAAAAGCAGAATGCGGATGTGCCATCAACTTGACCGGAATCTAGCAGTCTGCCGGTTGATAACACGTCATTGTCAACCGGCAGGCAGCTCCGGCTATAGCCCAAACGCCCCTCCTGCAGGTGAGAGTGCTGACCAGGAGAAAACCGGCCCAGACGAAAGCGAGAAGGTGGTGGGAAAAAGTTTGAACAAGCGGATAAATATCAGAGTGTAGTCTGGTTACTATCCTGTTGTTGTTTGATAAAAATGGGAGAATCGCTCATTATGAGCGATTCTCCCATTTTTTTTGTCTGCTTATCTGTGGTCGCGGAGGCTGTTTAAAACAATAACCGTACGCTTTAATTGGTCATAACGGCATAAGGCGCCGTAAAATAAGCAAAAAAGCAATGCTTGTTTCAAACGGCTCTTAAAAACCGAGCCATATCCTTGGCAAAATAGGTAAGAATGATATCCGCGCCGGCCCGTTTAATGGAAAGCAGGGTCTCCGCCATGACCTTATCACCATCTATCCAGCCTTTTTCGGCGGCAGCAAATTGTGGGCTATGCTGG
>CAISPV010000104.1 GCA_903887485.1 uncultured Desulfobulbaceae bacterium
CTCCACGGCCGCAACCGCAGTGCGGCCATCATCGGCCTCCACACATTTCCACCCCCATTCCCGGAACATGGAACTGAGCATATAGCGATGCACCTGCTCATCATCCACCACCAGAATGGTTACCTGATCCCCTGCATTACTCACCCTTGCTCCCTTCCCCTCACTGTCTCTAATCAATCCTGCATCTTTTTCAGCAGCCAGGCCATATTCTGCCCCAGGACGCGCATGGTCTGCATCCCCTCCTCATCCTTGGCCACCTCTTCTTTTTCTCGCCCCATGCCGATGTTCCAATAATTGGAGCCAACCACGATCATCTGGCCGATGAGGAAAAAATGGTTCATGGTATCAAAGACATGGATAGCCCCTGCCCGTCGGGCGGCAACGACGGCGGCGCCCAGCTTCCTCTTGAAAAGATCCCCGTTGGCCCGGCTGACCATGCCGCAACGATCCATCAGGGCCTTCATCTCCGAGGAGACATCGGCAAAATAGGTGGGCGAACCCAGGAGAATGGCATCCGCCCCCTTCATCTTGTCAAGGCAGTCATTGATGCAATCTTTCTCAACCGCACAATAACCATCCTTTTTCTTGAAACACTCATAACAGGCAATACAGCCGCGAACCTCTTGACCCGCAAGCTGGACAAGCTCGGTCTCAATCCCTGCCGCTTCAAGTTCGGCCAGAACGGTCTTGAGCAGAAGCGCGGTATTTCCATCTTTCCTGGCACTGCCACTGAACGCCACAACTTTCATCGTCTTTCCTCCTCTCATAGTTACTTTTCAACAGACCAGAGCAAATCAGCGCCGGTCTTATCAGCGCCGACCTCGGTCTCCACAGAAAATCCCTTCCACAAATCATACCTGGCCTTGAATATTCCCGCAGAGGTAAACGGGTCATATCCATAACTGATATACAGATCCTTAGACAGCTCCTTACCGATCATCACCGATACATCTGACGACTTTTCCCCGCTCTCCACATAAATATCATCGAGGGCAAACTGGTTTTCCAGACGCGCGAGGATATCTTCTACAAAGGCCCCGCTCCGCGTCAGACCAAGACCTGTGGCCACCGCCCCCACCGTATTGCTCACCTGATGGCTGGTTCCAGAGTAAGACCGGCCAGCCAGCAGTTCCGTCAGGATGGCATCCTCGGCCATGGGGGGATCAGAGAAAAGCTTCAGGTCCATATCATTCACCGTTCCCGAGGCCAGCACCCCCACCGTCTTGTTTTTGGTTTTTTTCTGGGCCAGGACATCAATCCCCGGATTATCGAGGGAACCGCCCAGGAAAAAGAACCGCCCCCTGGAGATATCGAGCGCCCGGTCCCTGACCACAAAGATACCATCGTGCAAGGTAAGACTCCCTTTTCCGGTCATGGAAGATCCAGGCGCATCCGTCACCGTCACACTCCCCAGCAGCAGCCCCTTCAAGCCAAAGGCATCAACACGGACATCCGGTCCAAACTCGACAATTACCGATCCCTGCAACGGCAAATCCTTTCTTCCGCCCACTTCGCCACCGTCAACCACAACGACATCACGGGAAGCAGTCACCGATCCGGCAGCCTCTTTGATGGTTACTGAGGCGCGGGGTACCAGCACCTTGCCGCTTACCTGCATCACCCCTTTACGCAAGGCAAAGCGCAGATCAGGATCAAGGAGGATCTCATAATCAGGAAGGTGCGCCACCTCAAACTCCTTGCCCGTGGCCATGGCATCGACCTGCCACCCATCCTGCCCATCACGGCTGATATCACCGGCAATCCGGATCTTACCCGGGCCGGAAGTAGTATCGAGGATCAAACGCATCCCCTCTCTTTCTCCCTGCACCATAACGGAGAGGAACAAATTTTCAAGGGTTATGCCGGTAACCGGAATAAATACGTTGCCTTCTATCTGCCGCAGCTCCCCACTGAGACGAGGATCCCCCACCCGGCCGGACACCGCAAAGGTTCCCTTCATTGAACCTGTCGGCTTCACGGTATAATCTGACAAAACCGCGACCGGGGCCAGATCCTTGACATCGAGACCGATCTCCCCCTGCATCGGCAGCCCTGCCCACGAAGCAGAAAGATCACCAAACCCGCCAATGATGATCGTGGCATCAAGGGCGCTTCCATCCTGAAACCGGCTTTTGGCCATACTGACCAGTTTATCGTCAACCAGTTCGAGATGAAGCAGATTATCTGTCCACCGCAGGAGCTGTTCCCTGCCATCTTCATCCTGGATGGCAAGTTGCAGCCCGGGCACAGAGAAACGGGCCTCGCCTGTCCTGAGCTGCATCCCAACTCCTGTCGTCCGCACAAAGGCGGCCAGATTTCCTTCAACAGGACGGGACAATAAATGCCACTGATAGAACCGATTACAGGCAAAGGAATCAAGGGTGGCATCCAGTCGCCACAGGCCGTCGCCGCTTCCGCCATCACCGGATGGATGCCAGCCGCCAGCAAGGCAAATCCTGGCCGCCCCCTGCTGAAGACAGGCCGAGACCAGTTCGGCTCCTTTTTCGTCAATCCGCAGCGGCGCGGGACCCTGCAAGTGCCAGTCACCGTAAGGATCCAGCCGCAAAAGAAGATCGCGAATCTCACCCTGCCACACCTGTGCCGCCAGCCCGCCTGCCAGCACCATATCCATGTCGCCCACAGGACCTGTCAGCTTTGCCCGCACCTGATGCCGGGCCATGGTTCCCCCCAGATCCACTGCCAGAGAGGCAAATTCTGCCGCCCCTGCCCGCAGTCCTTTCCCTGAAGCCTGCACATCGATCTCACCTTGCGGGCTGAACGTACCCTGCCCTGATCCAGTCAAGGCCTGCAACACGTTATCCCGATAGGAAAGTTTGTTGGCATCAAGATTGAAGGAAAACTTCGGTGCCTCCCAGCTACCCTGAACAGTTCCCTTGAGATGCACCGCACCTCCTGCCTCCGGCAACAGATTGCCAAGATTTTCCGTATCCAGTTGCACATGCAGATTCAAGGCGCTGGTCACTCCGGCGCCCACCGTTCCGGTCATGGTCAGCTCAGACTCCCCGCTCCGCAACAGGAGTTCTTTCACCTGAACCACACCCCCATCCAAACTCACCGAACCACTGCCGGTAAGGGGATAGCCGAGCAGATCGCCATCGAGCGCCGCAAGCTGCGCCTCGCCGCGCAACTCACCACCCTGCAATTGACCACTTGTATTGATCCTGGCATTGATATGCCCCTGCCAATCGGGTAAATACGGCTCGGGATTCAGATCCTTCCCGGCAAGCTCTACCTGCCAGCGGAAACCATCCTGCCAGCCGAGCAGTGCCCGCGCCGTCACGGCTCCCGTCGGTAACTGCGCGACCAGTGATGACACCCACAGCCCGTTCAGATCCCCCGCAAATTCGGCATAGATCTGCGCCTGAGACAGGTAAGCAAGAGGAAGCCGAGACTCTGCCTGCGCATCTCCTCCTGTCAATTGCATCGTCCCCTGATATCCAGCCTTTGTACCCGAAGCCCTGATCTGAGCAGTTGCCAGTACCAGTTCCGGCCAGTCCGGGTTCATCTCTGCCGGTTTAAGCTGATGAAGAGTGACGTCCGCCTGCCAGCGTAACGCCCCGAAAGGATCGGAGCAGGCAAGATTCACCCTGGTCTGCACCGGGGTCTGGAGATCAATCTGGGCCACCAGATCGTTCAAGGTGCCGCGAATCACAAAATCTGCCGCGACAGGGCCAGCGAAAAGGCCGACGCCCTTCTTTTCGATGCGCCACCCGCCCCGCAAGTCAAGGGGCCACTTGCCGCCAAGACCGATAATCCCCTGCATATGCGCGGAGGTCCCAGGAATTCCGGCCTCAACCCTTTTCAGGATAACATGATTTCTTTGGGTCGCCAGCTCAAGACTGATCTGCTCAATACGCGGCAATTCCATGCCGGTCATTCCATGAATTGACACATCGTTCAGCTCAAAAGTAGCGAGGGCAACCTCCACGGGCAGCAGGATTTCGGGCAGGGGCGAGGAAGAAGCTCCCTGGCCCTCCTCCTTTATCAGCACATCAATCCCTTCTCCATGCACCGTAACCATCCGTAGTGTCCCCTGGAGAAGGGCCAGGGGCTGCCACTGGGCCACCATCTTTTTACAGCTCAGATCAGCCGCCGGTGTCTGCAGCCGCAAACCATCCAGCCGCCATTGACCAAGCAATCTGCCCTGCACATCCTC
This sequence comes from uncultured Desulfobulbaceae bacterium, assembly GCA_903887485.1. Lineage (GTDB taxonomy): Bacteria > Desulfobacterota > Desulfobulbia > Desulfobulbales > Desulfocapsaceae > UBA2270. The sequence goes on from CAISPV010000104.1 coordinate 4,178, forward strand.
AACGGCGAGCACCCCGCCGGATAGATCCACGGCCATCCTTACCAACTGCCTGAATCCGCTTTCTGTCAAACCCAGGAAGACCAAACCCACCAGGACGATCAACACGGGCAGCAAGAGCAAACTGACAACCCGCCACCGTTTCACAAGTCTGCTCCGATATTGAGATGAAGACGGAAGGAGTGTGAATCTTCCATTAAGGGCATGGCTATATCCAGTCGTATCTGACCGAATGGTAGGGCAATCCGCCCCCCGATACCCACACTTTTTTTCAGATCAAGATTGATACTGTCCGTAGCCTGCCCGGTATCATAAAAAGCAGCCACGCTCCACATCTCATCTATCTTCCGCTCCACTTCCATACTGCCCACCATCAGATAACGCCCGCCAATCACCGCTCCCGAGGCATCAGTGGGACCGATGCTTTTATAGGCATAGCCACGGACACTCTGGTCGCCACCGGCATAAAATCGCAGGGACGGAGGAAGTTCATTAATGGAATCGACAGCAGTGGAGCCAAGGGTAAAACGGCCAATCAGCCGCCATTTGTCAAAAACGGAGGTGATCCCCTTCACCCCGGCCTGGGCCTGCACAAAGGTGGCATCCGAGACAATATTTTTATCAGCGCCTTTCACATCCACGGAAAAACGCCAGCCATCCTGGACATTGATCCTGTTTTCTGCAAAGACCACACTCCAACTGGCCCCCGGCAACAGGAGCAGACTTGAGCCGCTGGTCACGCCCACGTCATACTGTTCATCCCGGACCTCAAGAGTGGCCCCATATTGATACATCGGCCCGGAATGACTGACCGCCGCAGCCGCAGAGAGCAGATCTGTTTTGGTATTATTCCATTCTTCACGGGCCCAATTCCCAGCATATTTCAAGGCATCATAACGGGGATCAGACACGGGAATCTCATAGGAGGCGCCGACCCGGTTAATCTTTTCCGAAAGTTGCAGCGAGCTGCTCACCCGATGGCCACTGTCATTGAAAAGGCGGTTTCGCCACTCCGTCTTGCCCCGGATCCCGGTATCCGTGCCATAGCCCAGACCAAAGCTATAGCGATTAGGCAGGGCAGGGGCAAGGGTCAGGGACACCGGGACCCGTAACTCGCAGATCTGATCAAATTCAGGTTCCACCGTCACCCCGCTGAAGAAACCTGTCTCGTAGAGAATTGACTGTAACTTACTGATTTCACGGATTGAATAAGGGTCGCCTTCCTTATAGGGAAGATAGCGTGACAGGAGATCCTGATTGATGATCTTCTGGTCGGAAGAGGTCTTACCGAAGAGAAAGCGATGACCGGTATTCAGGAGCAGATCGATATCGGCCTGATGGTTTCCCCGATGCACCCTGACTTCATTTTTTTCAAATCCGGCCTCGACAAAGCCATTTCGGATGGCCCACTGCAGAATCTTTTTCTTGCCTTCTTCGTATTGCTGATGGTTGAAAACCGCACCATCCTGCAAGGGAAACTGCTTCGCGAGATCAGCAAACAGGGACAAGCCACTGCCAGGCCCCGTGATCTCTACGGAAACCGAGCGCACCCGCACCGGCTCGCCAGGCGTGATAATGTAAGTGGCATGCCAGACGCCCTCAGTTTCGATAAGGGCGCCTTCTACTGTCGGCGAATAGTAGCCCAGAGGCTCCAGGGCTGACTTGATGTCCTTCTCCGCCCCCCGATGCAGGCGGCGCATCTCACCGACACTGAGCGTTGGGTCTTTCTGCTGCTGATAGATCCTGAGCCGGGCCAGGACAGCCGCAGCCATCTCCTTGTTCATGGCAGTCCCGGTAATCACCTCCACAGCATCAGGTCGTCCATGGTCGTCACCGCTATTGACCGTGACATCCAGAACCACCGCCCCAAGCACCGGGCCGGGCATCAAAAGCAACACTATCAGGAAGAGAAGAGACAGAAGACGCATCAAAGAATGATTGGGCTCTTGATTTGTGGATGAAGTTTCACCCCGGAAGGACTATAAACCTAAAAACGGCAGTTACTTCATGATGTAAATACCGCTCCCCCTCATCCCCAGCCCTTCTCCCTCAGGGAGATGGGAGAAAGCTCCCTCTCCTTTTGGGAGAGGGCTGGGGTGAGGGGAAAAATCTGACCATGCAAGAAGTTATTGCAAAATCACTATTTCCAACTGCCGCTTTTAGGATAAAAGTAATCAAACTCCAAAATACCATTTCATCAACCTGTACGTCATTGAAAAAATGAGCGACGCCCCTCTCAGTATTGAAAAAATAGTCAATGGCGGATACGGTCTGGCCCGCCGGGACAATGGCCAGATCGTCCTGCTCAGGCACGTCCTGCCGGGCGAAACCGTCAAGGCCCGAATCCTGCTGGAGAAAAAGGGCTTTGCCGAGGCCGCTGCCACCGAGATCCTGGCGGCCTCCCCCCACCGCGTCCCGCCGCCATGTCCGAAATATGGCCGATGTGGCGGTTGCGACCTCCAGCACTGTGACTATGGGCAACAGCTCCAGATCAAAAAGGGAATCATTGCCGACCTGCTCCAGCGTGCACCCCAGAGCGCGCTGCAACAGGCCGTCCCTTTGCTCGCTGACCCCATTGCCTCGCCACAGGTCTTCGGCTATCGCCAGCGGCTCCGGCTGCAGATAGACGAGCACAGGAAACCCGGTTTCCGCCGCTTCCATTCCCATCAATGCGTCCCGATCACAGAGTGCCTGCTGGCAAGAGCTGAACTGAACAGGGCCTTGCAACAACTCCAGGGGCAACCCCTATTCCACAAGCTACTGGCCGGCACAACCGAGCTGGAACTGCTGCTGAATCCGTCAAACGCAAGCGTAGTCTGTCTTATTCACCTCTCGCGCAAACCACGGCCAGCAGACATGAAACAGGCGGAAGCATTGGTGGCAACACTCCCGGCAATAGAGAGAATAGAATTTCACGGCCAGGATTTTCTGCCCTGCGGACCGATCATTAAGGGCAACGAGGACCGCAACAAAGAGTTACAGTTCCTGCTCCCCCCTTTCCCCGGCCATACCGATAAATCAATCTCCCTTGCCTGGGAAGCTGGGGGATTCTGTCAGGTTAATCTGGCCCAAAACATCCAGCTTATCCAGACAGTGCTTGACTTCTGCAAGCCTGACGCAGAGACAACCGTCCTTGACCTGTTCTGTGGCATGGGCAACTTCTCCATCCCACTGGCCATGCAATCAGCATCCCTGCTGGGCATTGAAGGCCAGGGCTCAGCCATTCGCTGTTCCCGAAAAAACAGCGACCAAGCGGGCCTCACCAACACCCTTTTCGAGAAAAGCCCCATCCATACCCGTTGCCAGACACTGGCCGCAGCAGGCCGGAGCTTTGACTGCGTCGTCATCGACCCGCCCAGACAGGGCGCCCCGGGACTTGCCCCACACATTGCAACCCTCACCCGAAAACGGCTGGTCTATATCTCCTGCGACCCCGCCACCCTGTGCCGGGACCTGGGCGAGTTGGTCCAATCCGGCTTTGCCATCAAAAAGCTCCAGCCCGTGGACATGTTCCCCCAGACCCATCATATTGAAACCGTGGCCTTGCTTGAAAAGGAAATAAAGTATTAAATGTTTTTACACTTAACACTTTATTTATTAAAAGAATGAATAGTTATACAAAAAAACAATAGGTGGAGATGATGAGCTTCCTCCTATTATCTATCAATAATCACCTGATAATAGAGTACAATCTATTATTATTTACACAAGATGGCAATTCTGGAACTATTCCTGCATATAATTAAGAAAGCAAGCACCCATAATCAAACAAACATAACGACAAAAATGAAATCATTTACACTTCAAAATAAAATACTCAATAGGCATAAAGCTTCCGGTTTTTCCCTTGTTGAATTGATGATTGCAGTTGCTATCATTGGGATTCTTGCTGTTATTGCAACTCCTGCGATTATTACCACCTTATCTGACATGCGCCTTAGCAGTGCTGCTCGTGACCTGTATGGCGTAATCATGAAAGCGAAAGGGGAAGCGGCAAAACGGAATATTAACTGCACCTTGGTCTTCAATCAGGTAATAGGCCCCCCCACGTTTGCAGCCAACACAACATGTGCGTATGTACTTTTTGTAGATAATAATCCAACCCTTGGCAGAAATTCCGAGTATGATCCAGGCGAAGAGATTATTACCTACTTAGTAAAAGACCCGCAAGGTGTGCCATCAGCATGGTCGACAGATGTTTCATTAGACCTCACCCAAGGGGGGGCCCCAGGTTCTATCCCAGGCTTTACCTTACCCCTTAATGACGATGGAAATCCATCTATATCCTTTAAGCCAACTTCTATTCCAACTGGTAATGGCGGCGGCTTGGCAAACGGCACAGTGTTTCTTATATCAACACCTTTCATCGGCACACCCATTTTAGCGCGTGACGCCCATCAAAGGAATATTGTTATTAATCAAGCAGGTAATGTCAGAATCAGACGCGGAACCATAGACTAATGAAACTCACTCATTCGCACTCTTCAACACTCAAAATTATTAACAACAGAGGTTTTACCCTCGTTGAGTTAATGATAGCTGTGGCCATCGCAGCAATTGTTCTGGGGGCTCTCGGCACCGCCTATGTCTCGCAGCGCCGCTCAGCTACCGCCCAGGAGCAGGTTACCGAGATGCAGCAGAATATCAGGGCAGGGCTTGACATTATGATGCGCGACATCAGAATGGCTGGTTTTAACGGGGGTAAAAACGCAGGCGCTACCATTACAACAGCGAACGCGACACATTTGGTATTCACCATGTTGGTAGCAGATGCCCCTGACGGCATAGACAATGATAATGACGGCCTCATCGATGAAGGCGATGAAGTTGAAACATTTGGCTATGATCTTTTCGATACTGTTCCCCAAAATGACGACTACACTGCACTTCGCAGGCAGCATAAAGCCCTTTTTGCGGCCGTAGCAGAAAACATTGATGCCATTGAATTTTATTACACGCTGGCCGATGGCACACAAACCACAACCCCCACGGCTGCTCAACTTCCTGATATCCGTGCTGTCCAGGTCTCCATCCTTGCCCGTGCCGGCAAGCCTGATCAGGATTATTTGAATAACAATATTTATACACCGGCCTCTGGAAACGCGGCTTGGGATATCAATAATGCCTTTGCGGGGTCTGCTGGTACCGGCAATCCACCAAACGACAATTTTCGCCGCCTTCTGCTCATTACTACCATTCAATGTCGCAATATGGGGCTATAGGATGAATATTCTTAACAATAAACAAAATAGCAGCAATCAAGGTTTTACACTCATAGAAGTGCTTGTCGCTATCGTGGTTTTGACCATTGGCGTACTCTCGCTGTATGCGATGCAAGTATCGACAATCAATGGCAATGCTGCGGCAAAGATCATGACTGTCAATTCAAATTGGGCAAGCGACAGGATTGAAATCCTGCTGAGCAGACCCTATGACTGCAATCCCTTTAAAGCAAATTGCCACGATCTGGATGATGTTAATGGAGACGGGACAAACCAGGATGCCAATAATGACGGCATTGATGATAGCGGTGGTAATAGTATTAATTATAAAGGAGGGATCGTTGTTGGCGGTAACGTGGTTGATAATATAGGAGGTAATTTTGGCCTGAACGATGGTTTAATATATGATAATACTGCCGGCTTGCTCATCGGGGTGAACCCGGCATTAGCTGACCACAGAGCCACTTCTCCTGATGGTCAATTTACAATCCTCTGGAATATTGCCGTCGATACGCCGGTCCCTAACAGTAAAACTATCCGAGTCATTGTTACCAGTCAGGATCGCGGTGTAACAAAGGCTGTCCCCATGACCTACATCAAGGCCAGCAAAATATGATGCAAAAATCACCTTCCCAGAACATTGTCGCAAACGAACAGGGATTCATCCTTGTTATAGCACTCCTTTTTATGGTCATTCTCACACTTGTCGGCATAACCGCTCTCAATAACAGCAACACCGAAATCCAGATTGCCGGAAATGACAAGCTGCAAAAACAAACATTTAGCCAGGCCGATGGCGGCACCGAGGCCGGCGGTAAACTTCTGGAAGAGAACATTTCCTGTCCCACCGGTTTCACTGGAGCCATTCCCCTGCGTATCGGAAGAGCTGAGATTCTTACTGCAAATATCTGGGCAATCCAGACTGACCCTAGTTCACTAGTTCCCCCTGTGCCATACCCATCAGACGCACAGCGCCAGATTCATATTCCCAATAACGATGCGGAGCCCCATACAAATTTGAATTTCTTTGGCAACAGCAGCTTATCATCAGGCAACGCTATCCAGATGATTGCTGGATATGAAGGTACCGGCTACAGCGCAGCAACAGGCGGGGGACAACTGGTCACCAATATTGATTCTCAGCACATCGGAGAAAACAACAGCATATCCACTATCAAGATTACCTGGCGTCATATCATCGGCCATGAAGGCACGTGTTTATACTAACAAAAGGTGGTAATTATTATGAAAACAAAAACGGCGTTTAAATTTTCAGCAGTGTTAATGGCATTGATGAATTTCATCTGGTGTTCGGAAGTGTTCGCATCGACCAGTGCCAATTATGATTCTAAGCCGGCCTTTGTAACGAGTGGTGCCCCGCCCCTTATAATGCTCGTAATGGGTCGAGACGAAAAACTCTATTTACCGGCATATAATGATGCCTCAGATATAAATGGAGACGGTGTAGTTGATATTCACTATAATCCATCGATTGACTATTACGGTTATTTTGACAGCCATAAGTGCTACACGTATGACTCTGCTGCAAGCCCCGCTCCGCGTTTCAACCCGAGAGTAGCAACAAACGCAGGCACAAAAACATGTTCTGGTGCGAACGATTGGAGTGGTGATTTCCTCAATTACCTGACAATGTCGAGAATGGACACGCTGCGAAAGGTTTTATATGGCGGCTCTCGATCAACTGATGATACTGCTGCTACTGGTATAACCGTGCTGCAACGTGTCTTTATTCCTCGGGAAGCACATTCTTGGGGTAAAGAATATTCGAGTATTGCCGTTGATGGCTATAACATCCGCGACTACACACCCTTCTCGGTTCCAACCCTGGGGACACATCATCTCTTCGCCTCAACAACATTAAGTACTACAGGTCCGCCGGTATTAATGTATCATTTAAATGATACACATCGAATTTGGGACTGGGTAGCCAAAGAAGTTCCTATTCTTGCATCCCCCCTGGCGGATGGAAGTGCTCTCACGAGTACAAATTTGGAAGTTCGAGTCAAAGTCTGCGATCCAGCCATCGGTCTCGAATCAAACTGCAAGCAATATCCGAGTGGAAATTATAAACCAACCGGCATACTACAAACACACGGAGAATCGCTTTTTGATTCTGTAACAGGTCAATATAAAACGCCGAGTATGTACTTCGGCCTTATGACCGGCTCATTTGCTAAAAGTATCTCTGGTGGCGTTTTACGGAAGAATATCAGTAATATTAGTGACGAGATTGAAACAAACACAACCGGAGTATTCAAGACGACTACAACCGGCATTATCCGGACCATCGACAAGTTGCGAATATATGGATTTGATTATGGCGCAAGTAATTATAGCAATGCAAACTGTGGATGGATAAACACGAGATCAATTGTGGAAGGGGAGTGCCGTGATTGGGGTAATCCAATGGGCGAAATGATGTACGAGGCACTCCGCTATTTTGCCGGAAAAAAAACACCAACCGCTGCATTTGATTACACACCTGCCGGCACTGATGACAACGCGCTCGGTTTGCCAAAAGCAACCTGGAATGATCCATATGATCCCACTACCGGATTTGCAAGTTGCGCAAATCCTATCATGCTTGTTTTAAGTGATATCAATCCCTCATATGATTCGGATCAATTACCCGGTGTTGATGCGAACTTCGGCGCCGGAATCACAACCGATCTAACTGATGTTAGCACCGGTACAAAGTTTAATGCCGGTACAAGTACAACCACAATTTCCAACAACGAAACAGGAATTGCCGGATTACATTTTATTGGTCAAAGTGGCGGTACTTCGGATTTAATTTGCTCAGAAAAAAATATCACCGGGTTGAGCAGTATTCGAGGCTTATGTCCGGAAGAACCAACAAGAAAGGGCAGTTATTACGCAGCAGGTGTTGCGCTGTTTGGTCATACCGTTGATATGCGAACGATACCACCATTACAAGTTCCGAAGGTTTCGACATATGTTGTCGGACTTGCTTCACCATTGCCAAAAATTGAATTTCAAATTGGTCCGAATAAAAATATTATTACCCTCGTTCCGCTTGGCAAAACCATTGGACAGCTTGGAAGCTCAACTCTTTGGAGCTTTAGTCCGACAAATGCGATAACGAGTGTTTTTATCGAAACATTGACACCAACCTACGGAAAATTTCGTATCAATTACGGTGACCTCGAACAAGGCGCTGACAATGATATGGATGCCATAGCCCTGTATGAATATCAATTAGTTGATGCGGGTGGCAATAATGTTGCAGATCCCGTAAATGCTACAAAAGTAAAAATTACCGCCACATCTACCTATGCAGCTGGATCATATATTCAACATCTTGGTTATATTATTTCCGGAACAACACAAGATCGCGCCTATTTAGAAGTTCGAGATTGGGATACATCGGCAGCCGACGATATTCTATCCCCATATGACACACCTCAAGCACCGTTAACAAAGTTACCACTGACCACTACTCGAACATTTACTCCGAGCGGTAATACGGCTGCAAGTCTTCTGACCAACCCATTATGGTACGCCGCCAAATGGGGAGCATATGAAGAAAAAGACACGATACCTGCGATACCTGGCCCGAATCTTCAAGAAGAATGGGATAAAGACGGAGACGGTGTTCCCGACACATATTTTTATGTCTCCAATGCGACACAACTGGAAGCACAGCTAAATAAGGCATTTGGGGGCATACTCAAACGGAGTTCTTCCGGTACGGCCGCCTCCGTAATTTCTGGTTCCAAAACTGGTGAGGGAGCTATTTATCAGAGTATATTTTACCCGGAATATAAAGATAATCATGGGAATACAATTACCTGGGCCGGCAGTGTTCACGCCTCTTTTGTTGACGACTTGGGACGAATGCGCGAAGATACTAACCAGGACCACATCCTAGACATAAACGATAAAGTTATTGTTTTCCGAAATCTGGCAGACGGTACGCTGGTAATCGATAAATATGGCCTTGTCGGAGCAGTGGCCGAAGTGACGACAGTCACCCTCCCTGCTGCGGCATCTTTGATGAGCAGTAACTACTTCCTCCTCAATGCTGTTGGTGAGGCATTTTATGTCTGGTTTACTGTTGACGGCAACGGCACGGACCCTCTGCTGCACGGTCGCACCGGAATCTCGGTCGCATTACTTTCCACCGATACGGCAAATAATGTCGCAACAAAAACAGCGACTGCAATTGCAGCCTACGCGAACTTCGCTGTTCCCGCACCTGCAGCAGACACCATCACCATCACCAATACGATTCCAGGAGACGTAACCGATGCAACCCCGGCAACATCCGGTGCGACGATAGCTGTGACCAAACAAGGTGCTGGTGAAACGACCACCCTTGATTTTACGGGAAATGCTGAAGATATTAAGTATCTGTGGAACTCAAACACCTGGCTGAACACCATCACCGATGCAGACATTACAACCCAGAGGCCATATACCACTGCCGCACATCAGAGATATATCTTTACCTTTATCGATGCAAACCAGAATAAGGTAGCAGAAGACGTAGACGTGGTGACAGGTATCCCTAAAGAACAACTCGAATTCTCAGCAACCAGTCTTCCCACTGTTGCCGATCTTACTAATCAGGCCAAAATTTTCCCTTACATACCGGTAAATTCCGACTCGACAACTCTGCCTTCTTATGTGACCGGAGGAAATCGAGACGAGTTTTTGCAGAAACAAACCCAACGGGTTATCAATTATACCAGAGGGTTGGACCAGGGAAGTGCCACAATAACAGGTGGTACAATTCCAGCCTTCCGGTCAAGAAAACTTGATCTCGACAATAATGGCAGTTTGGAGACAACCTGGCGCTTAGGTGATATCATCCATTCCAGCCCTACTGTCGTGAGCAAGCCTCAGGAAGCATTGCATCTCCTCTATAATGACACCTCTTATGGCACCTTTGCGGCAAAATACAGCAATCGAAGAACGGTGGTGTATACTGGGGCAAATGACGGAATGCTGCATGCCTTTAATGGCGGTTTTTATGAAGATCGATTTGATGGCTATCCGACAGTTCCTGATGGAACAAAAGACGTGGAATATCTCCTGCAGCCAAAAAAAATCACATCGGCTCCCAATGTTACTCCTGTTGTATGGGGCTCTGATACCAGTTTCACCGCCCATACCCTGGGGGCTGAACTATGGGCCTATGTTCCGTACAATCTTCTGCCACATCTCTACTGGCCAACAGAACCGGGCTATGGCCATGTATATTTTGCCGACCTGAAACCCAGGGTGTTTGATGCAAAAATTTTCACACCGGAGGGAATATGCACCTCTGATCCGAATAACTCAGGCTGTATTCACCCGTATGGCTGGGGTACCGTCCTTGTTGGCGGAATGAATTTTGGCGGCGGTAAAATCAATGTCGATATGAATCGAACTGATGGCAATGTCAATACTCCCGACCGAACTATGACCTCTGCCTACGTTATCCTCGACATCACCAATCCGGAAGCTCCACCGGTTGTTCTCGGGGAAATCAACTTTCCTCAACTGGGCTATACTACCTGCTATCCAAGTGTCGCCACCATGAAGGATAAGGTGGAAACAGCCTCCAGCCCGAATAATTGGTATCTTATATTCGGTTCAGGTCCCGCAGAGGCGGACGGATCTCCGGGCACAAATTCAGATTTAGGGGGTTCTCTACCGAAGGCAATCAGTAACCAATCGGCTAAACTCTATGTAGTTGATCTTGTTGAACTGGCAAAAAATAAGGCTATGTTCCCTTTAAGTGTTGAAACTGCCCCAGAGAAATGGCGAGCAAAGACTCTGGTGAAATTTGGGGATGTTGCTCAAGAGAACGCCGCCACCCCAGATAATTCGACAGATACTTTGTGGCTACACCA
>CAISPV010000105.1 GCA_903887485.1 uncultured Desulfobulbaceae bacterium
CCTGAGAAAAGTGCATATCATTCGATAGCACTTCTGACAGAATCCTTTGAAAAAGATATTTCCTTGTTATTACCCCGGGCTTGTTCAACCATGGATAAGATTGTGGATCGCTGCGCGCTCACAATCTATCCTTATTCGTTAAGGTGTTTTTATCATTTCAATTAGTCATTGATTTTTTGATTTTAGAAACTGTTCTATTTTATTTTCAATATGACTTTCAATAAGTCTTTCTTGAAGCTGCCAAATTCTTGGTGCTTGGTATCCTATTAAAATGCAAAGTGCCAAAATCCGAGCTAGGGTTGTTATATTCTCTGTAAAAGCCCCAACAAAATAAAGTGCTATTACTAAACCTAAAACTAAGCCTATATAAAGAAGACGAAAAAATTCACTTGTCCAATTATTCACAACTTTTTCGTATTCTTTTTTAAGCTTCTCGTTATAATTTTGTATTATTTCTTCTGTACTAATTGTGTATGCACCTTCAGGATCACCATTTTCAGGAGGCACTTCAGAAGGAACGAATTTAGGTTTTGAATTTAAAAATTTTACCAGCGATGAAACCGTCGTGCCTAGTGCAACTGAAAACGGGCATAAAACTAATAACATTAGGTCGTAAGAGGTAAGGCCAAGATTGTTACCAAATGCTATTACGTATTCATTCAACTTTACACCTCTGAATATTGTTTTTGATTACCTTAACAGTGTATTTAGGCAGAATGGGCCAACACGAATAAAAAGGGTCAGAGTAAAAGTGCGGCCGGGCAAGGTCGTGTAATCAAGCGGGTGGGAATCCCGCCCCGGAAGGTTGGCCAGCCACTGAGTAGCGAGTCTTTGGAGGCTGTATGGTAACATGCAGTTTTAAGCGTAGGACAGCGAGCAAACAGGCCGTAAGCCGTAAGGTTGAAGGGATTGAGCCCCGTAATTGACGCATTGGGAAGGACGACACTCTTTTTACAGTGGAAGTCAACACAGGTATCTCCGTTAAGGCAAGGGGTATCTGCTTCCTCGGGGTCAGAGACCATGGCATGTCTGACATTATGATTACACGGCAACCCGGGAGGCCCTGTGTCTCTCTCAAAAAGAGAGTATGCCGGACAACTGAAGAGGGAGGAAGGCAAATGAGGCGCAGGGAGTCGGATAGCCTCGTAGTACCTGTGAAGGCGGGTAATGCTGCTGGAGGAAAGGAGGCTACACATGGTAGCGCGGTGTGAGGCAACATCGGCCGTTCTCGGAAGCGGAGAACCGGTGGCAACGAAACTGCGCCGCATAGCAGAGAAAGCCCGTAAGAAGCCGGGATTCAAGTTCACCAGCCTGTATCACCTGATGAACGAGGAACTGTTACGGGGATGTTTTCAGCGGCTGAGGAAGGATGCAGCCGCTGGCATCGACAACATGACCAAGGATATGTACGCCGAGAATCTGGAGTCTAATCTGTCAAATTTGATAGATCGGTTGCACAGGATGGCGTACATACCGCAACCTGTCCGGCGCAAATACATACCAAAGCCGGGCAGTACCAAACAACGTCCCTTGGGGATACCGTGCTTTGAAGACAAACTTGTCCAGGCGGGTCTCGTACGGATCATGGAATCAGTGTATGAGCAGGATTTCATAAAAGATTCGTATGGTTTTCGTCCAGCTCGAAGCTGCCATGATGCCCTCAGGGCATTGAGTGAGGCAGTCGAGAACAAGCCGACCAACCACATCGTTGAGGCGGATATCAAAGGCTTCTTTGACAACGTGAACCAGGACTGGCTGATGAAGTTTCTGGTGCATCGGATTGAGGATAAGAGAATTCAGCGCATGGTGAAACGTTTCCTTAAGGCAGGGGTGGACGAGGATGGAAGTGTCATGGTCAGCGACGAAGGTACCCCGCAAGGTGGAGTTATCTCGCCGCTTCTGGCAAACATCTATCTGCACTACGCCCTTGATCTCTGGTTTGAGAAGGTCTATCGCAAGAGTTGCGCAGGCTATGCCCGTTTAATCCGTTATGCCGATGATTTTGTCGTCTGCTTTCAGTACAAAACAGACGCGGAACGGTTTCGTAAAGAGCTGGGCGAACGGCTGGGCACGTTTGAGCTTGAGGTGGAACCGACGAAGACCAAGGTGATGGAGTTTGGCAGGTTCGCCGTCCAGAATGCGACGAAAAGAGGGAAAAGAGCCGAGACCTTTGATTTTCTTGGACTGACCCACTACTGCGGGACAAGGAAGGACGGCACAGGGTTTCGGATGAAGCGGGTCACAGCCCGTAAGAAGTTTGTCGCCAAGCTGAAGCTCTTCAAAGAATGGCTGCAGAAGGCCAGGATATTGAAGACCAAAGAACTATGGCAAATAGCCAAAGCCAAAGTGAGAGGCCACTACAACTACTACGGTGTAACCGACAATCTTCGCGGGATCGTGCGGTTTGGCGAAATAGTGAAGAAGCTGCTGTTTAAGTGGCTGAACCGTAGGGGGAAGAAAAACTGTCTCAATTGGGAAAAGTTCATTGAAATGCTGAAGCGGTTTCCTTTACCGAAACCACGGATCAGGGTCAGTATGTTTAGCTTCTCCGTGAATTGACTATGTGAGGAGCCGTGTGCGTAAATAGCGCAAGCACGGTTCTGAGAGGGGCCGGTGACAACAATGGGATCAGGGCAAGACAGCAGTCACGGAGTAGCCGCGTGCGGCGAGGCGTCAGTGAAAGATTGGCTTGTTATGGCTTGTTCTCATGGGAGAAGCCGGTCTACTCGACTTAAATCTAGTTTGATTTTACTCTGACCCCTTTTATCGTATGTGTGTTGTATGTATCTTGTATGTGTGTTGATTTTATACACTCTGTATTATTTTTTTCCAGTATGAAACTAAAGTTTTTTATAAAAATCAGCCTAATATCTCTTACATCTAGCAGGATCAAATTGATATATCAAAGGATATTTTATTATGAAGATGCCGGGAACATTAATTGCAGCGTAAGATCGTTACGGCATAGGGCATGCATGTGTAAAAGCATTGATGAAGGGGAAGTGGCCTGATTATTTGCTGAGACCTGCATGTGGTTCCATTAAGTCGTACGTTTTGGCATCGCGTACATTGTTTCAATGCCGATGACAGCTGATACCTGGTTTCATTTGATCAAAGTGCCAATACTAAAATAGTATCTGTTCATATCGCAACAGGAAACCAATAAAAACCAAAAAGAGTTATGTCTCTTATTTTATTGTCGGCGCACTGACGTTGTCAGTGGAGATCAGAATGATTATATCAAATTCCACTGGATGTGCTTGACCGTAATCTTTATCTTGATAGCTGAAGGATTGGCTATTATGTTTCCCTTTTTCCAGGACAAGGAGTCTTCATGACCACTCAGACGAACTCTGCAATCGTTCCTCCTCCAGGATCTTCCCCCGGTCAACAACAGGGCGAGGATACCTTCATTTCCATCCAGGCCATCAATGAGCAGGTCAGGTACAGCTCCGGCTGGCTGGGGCTCCTGCGCCAGGAGATGGCCAAGGTGATCATCGGCCAGGAACACCTGGTTGAGCGGCTGCTGGTGGGGCTGCTCACCGGCGGCCATATCCTGCTGGAAGGACTGCCGGGCCTGGCCAAGACCCTGGCGGTCAAGACCCTGGCCATGGCCGTGCACAGTGACTTCCGGCGGATTCAGTTTACCCCGGACATGCTGCCGGCCGATATCCTCGGCACCCAGATCTACAACCCGAAAGACACCTCTTTTGAGATAAAAAAGGGGCCGATCTTCTCTTCTTTGATTCTGGCTGATGAGATCAACCGGGCCCCGGCCAAGGTCCAATCCGCACTCCTTGAGGCCATGCAGGAGAGACAGGTGACCATCGGCGATTCCACCTTCAAGCTGCCGGAACTCTTTCTGGTGCTGGCCACCCAGAACCCCATCGAACAGGAGGGTACCTATCCCCTGCCCGAGGCCCAGATCGACCGTTTCATGCTCAAGGTGGTGGTCGATTATCCCAGCAGGATCCAGGAGCGGCTGATCCTTGATGCGGTTAATCATACCGATTCGGCGATTCAGGTCAATCCGGTTGCCCATCCGGCGGATATCTTCGCCTCCCGTCAGGTGGTTGATACTATCTACATGGATGACAAGATCAAGGACTATATCATCTCTCTGGTCTTTGCCACTCGCGACCCGAAGAGTTTCCAGCTTGACCTGCATGACTATATCGAGACCGGCGTCTCGCCTAGGGCCACCATCAATCTGAAGGCCGTTTCCCGGGCCCTGGCCTTTCTGGCAGGTCGCGGCTATGTGACGCCTGATGACGTGAAGTCAGCGGCTATGGACGTAATGCGTCATCGCTTGCGGATCAGTTACGAGGCGGAGGCCGAGGGGGTGACCAGTGAAGAGATCATTAGAAAGATACTGGATACCGTGCCGGTCCCTTAGGAATTACGAATTAGGAATTACGAATTACGATACATTTTGAGATGATGGCAGACGTTGATGAAGACTGAAAATATCATTCAAACTAAGAGCTATGCCTTTGCTGTTCGGATCGTTTTGTTATATCGGCATTTATTGAAGGAAAAGAGAGAGTTCGTTCTCGCAAAACAGCTGCTGCGTTGTGGAACGAGTATCGGGGCCAATGTTGAGGAGGCGATAGGTGGACAGTCGCGCGCCGACTTTGTTTCAAAGCTCAGTATCGCTTACAAAGAGGCCCGTGAAACATGTTACTGGTTACGACTTCTGAAAGATACCGGATATTTAACGGAACAGGAATTCGACAGTATCTATGCCGATTCTGATGAGCTTTGTCGAATCATTGCCGCCATCCAAAAAAGCACCAAACAAGCAGTTGCCGGCAATTCGTAATTCGTAATTCATAATTCGTAATTGTCTCTTATGGAAATCACCAAAGAAATTTTGAAAAAAGTCAGACAGGTAGAGGTGCGAACCAGCCGCTTGGTCAATGACTCTCTCGCCGGAAACTACCATTCGGTATTCAAGGGCCGGGGCATGAATTTTGACGAGGTGCGGGAGTATGTGCCCGGTGATGATATCCGGGCCATCGACTGGAACGTGACCGCCCGGACCGGTATCCCCCATATCAAAAAATTCACGGAGGAACGGGAGCTGACCATCATGCTGATCATTGATATCAGCAGCTCTGGTGAATTCGGTTCCGGCGCCACTTCCAAACGGGAGATGATGGCGGAGCTGGGCTCCATCCTCGCCTTTTCTGCCCGGCGTAACAATGACAAGGTGGGGCTGATCCTGTTCACTGACTTTGTTGAGTTGTATATCCCGCCGAAAAAAGGCCGTTCTCATATCCTGCGGGTTATCCGCGAGATCCTGTTTTTCCAGCCGCAAGGGACCAAAACAGATCTGCTTCTTCCCCTCGATTTTGTCAACCGGGTGGCCAAACGCCGCTGTGTCACCTTCCTTCTCTCTGATTTCTGTCTGCCCGGGGCCTTTGAAGAGACCTTGAGCCGGTTGCAGCCAAAGCTGCAGATTACCAATCGGCGCCATGATCTGATCTCGATGATTGTCTCTGACCCGCGGGAGCATCAACTCCCGGATGTGGGCTGGCTGACCCTTGAAGACGCCGAGAGCGGCGCCCAGGTGGAGGTGAACACCTCTGATCCGGCGATTCGTCGGGGCTATGCCGAGCTTGCGGCCAGCCAGCAGAAAAGGCTGCGTCGCGCCATCCGCTCTGCCGGTCTCGATCTGCTTGATTTGTCCACCGATCAGCCCTATCTCCCGCCCCTGCTTAATTTCTTCAAGGCCCGGCAAAGGAGGCAGAGATGAGAGGACGAATCTTCTGTCTGTTTCTGGCGCTGGTTTCTGTCTTGGGGCGCATAGTCGTCAGTCCCGGCATCTGCGCGGCAGCCAATCCGCCCCTGAAGCTCGTCCCTGACCCGCAGGGGCAAGCCAGCCCCATGGCCCAGAATATGGCACCCGCAACTGATACGTTTCATGATATCCGCGGGCCGGTGGTGTTGCCTGATTCAGTGGGCGTGCTGGTCTGGCTCCTGATCGGCCTTGCGGTCGTGGCGCTTGCCGGGCTGCTGCTGTACCTCTGGAAACGACCGAAGAAAGGCCGGACCCCGCTTTCTCCCCAGGAGCTTGCCCTGATCGAGCTTGCCCGTTTGCGACCGATGATGAACCCGGAGCAGGCGTTGATCTATGCCGCACAACTCTCTGAGATCCTGCGCCGGTATATTGAGGCCAGGTTCCTGATTCCCTCTACCCGACAGACCACCCGGGAATTTTTTCTTGATCTTGCCGGGAATCCTCAGGCCGTAGGCAGCATGGCAGAACACCACGACCATCTGCAAGAATGTCTGGAGCAGTGCGATATGGCCAAGTTTGCCCATTGCGTTCCTGACCAGCAGGGAATGGAGGCCATGGAACAGGCGGTGCAGGGTTTTATCGAGGCCACCGTTCAGCCCGTAGATAAACAAGGAAAAGGATGATGCGTTTTCTCTATCCGCAACTGTTGTGGCTGCTGGTCCTGCTGCCGCTTCTGGCGCTCGTCAGAGGTAAAAGAGGGGCGGCCCCGGCCCTGGTCTTTTCCACAATATCTCTGGTCACCTTTCTGGCCGAGGGCCGCAAGGCCCGGCCCGGCCGTCTGCTGGCAGCCCTCAGACTCCTGGCCCTGGCCCTGCTGATCCTGGCCTTTGCCCGGCCGCAACTGGGCAATACCACCACCGAGATCGAGGCCAGCGGCATTGATATCCTGCTGGCCGTGGATGTCTCCGGCTCCATGGAGGCGCTCGATTTTACCCTGCAAGGTAAACCTGCCAACCGGCTGGATGTGGTTAAATCCGTGATCCGGCAATTTGTCGACCAGCGGCCTAATGACCGGATCGGCCTTCTGGCCTTCAGTGGCAGGCCTTATATGGTCAGCCCCCTGACCCTTGATCATGACTGGCTGCTGCAGCGTCTGGGGTCACTCTCCATCGGCATGATGGAAGATGGGACGGCTATCGGATCGGCCATTGGTGTCGGGGTGAACCGGCTGCAGGATCCGAAGGCGAAATCGCACATCCTTATCCTACTCACCGACGGCATGAATAACGCCGGCGCTGTGCCGCCGCTGGTGGCGGCCGAGGCCGCGGAAGCATTAAAAATAAAGGTATATACCATTGGCGCCGGCACCAAAGGCGAGGCCCCAATGCCGGTGATCGATTCCTTTGGCCGGAAACGGTTGATGCGGGCGAAGGTGGATATTGACGACGAGACCCTGGGGAAGGTGGCAGCAATGACGGGAGCGCGCTATTTCCGGGCAACCGATACCCCGTCCCTTGAAAAGGTCTATGCCGAGATCAACAGTATGGAGACCACCACCAGGACTATTAAAAAATTTGAGCATTATCAGGAGCTTTTTCCCTGGTTGGTGGGTGCGGCCCTGATCTTTCTCGGGTTTGAGCTGCTGGGCAGCCGGAGGCGGCTGCCGTGAGCAGAAGGTATTTCGTAACGGCTCCTCAGTTTTTTTCAACCTTCAACTTTGCATGAACCAAGTGATACACTTTGCCCAACCCTACTGGATTCTGGCCGGTCTGACGTTCTGTCTTGGAATCATCTTTCTCCTGCGCCGGTGGGAACAGCAGCGACAGGCCGAGATGGAGCGCTTTGCTGCCGCCCATCTGCTCGCTCGTCTGACCCGCAATGTCTCTCCCCGGCGGCGGCTCCTGAAAAAAGGGTTGTGGCTGCTGGCCCTGTTTTGCTGTTTTCTAGCCCTGGCCCGGCCGCAATATGGATTCAAACTGGTGGAGGTCAAACGCAAGGGCATTGACATCCTTTTTGCCCTGGATACCTCCAAAAGTATGCTGACCGAGGATATCCGTCCCAATCGGCTGGAGCGGGCCAAACTTGCCATCATCGATTTTGTCGGTCATCTGGACGGGGATCGGGTGGGGCTGCTGCCCTTTGCCGGATCGGCCTTTCTCATGTGTCCGTTGACCATCGATTACAGCGCCTTTGAAGAGTCACTGACCACTGTTAATACTGCCACCATCCCCAGAGGTGGGACGGATCTGGCCAAGGCCATTGTTGCGGCTGAATCTTCTCTTACGGGGAACGCCAATCACAAGATCCTGATCCTGCTCACTGATGGGGAAAATCTGGAAGGTGACGCCCTGGCGGCGGCAACCAAGGCGGCCCGCAATGGCATGACCATCTTCACGGTGGGCGTTGGCACCACCACAGGGGAACTGGTCCCTTTGTCAGCCAGCGGCCCGGGCCAGTTTGTCAAGGATGAGTCCGGGAAATTTATTACTTCACGGCTGGATGAAAAATCTCTTACTGCCATAGCCGAGGCCGCTGGCGGAATGTACGTGCCGTTGGGTAAAAATGGGGAGGGGTTGGAACATATTTACCAGCAGAAACTCTCTCTGATCCCTAAAAAAGAAGTGGCTGAAAAACAGCATAAAGAACCCCTGGAACGCTTTAGTTGGCCATTGGGCGCGGCTATCCTGTTGCTTATGGTGGAATTTATTATCAGCGGCCGTAAATCGGCACGCTCTTTGCAGTTGCCATTTATAAAGACCGTGGGGCGCAGGGGGATGACCCGGAAGATTGTGGCCCTGATCGGGTTGATCACTTTGGCAGGGGTTAATCCGGCCTCTGCCTCAAAAGGAGAAAAGGCCTTTGCTGACGGGGACTTTCTTGCTGCCTCGAAATTTTATATCGAGGCTCTGAAAAAAAATCCCGATGATCCCAGGTTGCATTATAATGCCGGGACGGCGGCCTATAAAAATAATCTGTTTGATGATGCCATCACCTCGTTTCAACAGGCCCTCAAGAGTGAAGACCTTGGTCTGCAGGAACAGACTTATTATAACCTGGGCAATGCCCTGTTTAAAAAAGGGGAAGAGATTCTGTCGAAGGAGCCGCAGCAGGCGGCAAAGCTGTGGGAGCAGGCGCTTGATGCCTATGAGGGCAGCCTCAAGCTGCACCCGCAGGGCAGGGACTGCAAGGAAAATCACGAGCTGGTGACCAGAAGGCTGGAAGAGTTGAAGAAACAGCAGCAGGACAAGCAGAATCAGGACAAGCAACAGCAGGACAAGCAGCAGCAGGACAAGCAGCAGCAGGACAAAAAAGACCAGGAGCAGCAGGAAAAACAGTCGGAGCAACAAAAGGACAAGTCGCAGGCGGGTGATCAGCAAGGTCAGGAAGACAAGCAGGGACAGCCGGAAAAACAGGATGATCAGGGCCGGCAGCAGGGCAAGGATTCCGCCGCTCAGAATGAATCCTCCCCTCCAGAAAAAAAATCAGGTGAGCAGGCTGGTGATTCCAAGGAGCAACCAGCAGACAAGTCTGCCGGGAAGGAGCAGCCGCCGGAGCCGACAGAGGCTGCGCAAGCTGCTGAGGACAGCAGTGATAAGCCGCAGCAGAAGAATGGTGCCGCGGCGGATCAGGCAGCAGCGCAGGGCCAGGATAAAGAGCGGCATCAGTCCGGCAAGATGACCAGCGACGAGGCCCGGCAGCTCCTGAACCGTCTCAAGGATGAGGAAGGCCGGCTGAATTTTGTTCCCCAACCAGAAAATGGAGAGGCAGGAAAAGAAGGAACATGGAAAGACTGGTAGGACACATACGACAAGGCAGAACCATTGGCCGAATCCGCTGCATGGCCCTTTTGCTGACCCTGGCCATTGTGGGCCTTGCCACTGTCTCCCATGGCGCCCCGATGGTTTCCGCATCCCTTGATGCCAGGCGCTTCTCCGTTGATCAATCAGCGACCCTGACCATCACCATCAATGATGCCGACGGCACCATTGGCGAACTGCCGCGGGTGGATGGCCTCGACTTTCGGCAGCGAGGACGGAGCAGCCAGCATCAGATTATCAACGGCTCCCTTTCTTCTTCGGTGGCAACTTTTTTCCTGGTTCAGGCCTTGCGGCCGGGAACCTTTACCATCCCCCCTATTGCCGTAACGGTTGACGGTAAGCAGTTGCTGACCGAGGCCATCACCTTTGAAGTCACTTCTGCTGCTGCCGGTGTCCCTTCTCTGCCAAACCCGCAGGGAGGAGGAACTGCTCCGCCATCCCGGAGTGGAGCTCAGGCCGTAGGGGAGAAAGAGCAGATGGCTTTTCTGCAGATCAGTCCGGTCAAAGAGGAAAGTTATACGGGCGAGGTCTTGCCCGTCGAGATTAAGGCCTATTTCCGGAGGGGACTGAGGGCCACGCTCAATACCCAACCCCGTTTGAATGGTGACGGATTTGTCCTCTCTGAGTCCAAACAGGAACCGGTGCAGACCGAAGAGATGGTCGACAATGTTCCTTATTCCGTTCTCACTTGGCCCGGCACCTTGTCCGGTATTAAAGAGGGCAGTCACAACGTCAGTGTTGCCATTGAGGCCACTCTGCTCCTCCCCGATAACCGCCGCCGGGGTGCGTCCAGGGGAGATGACCCGTTTTTTGGCAATGATCTCTTTGCCGATTTTTTTAATCAGCAGCGGGTGCAGGAAAAAAAGATCCAGATCGTCAGCAAGGAGATGACGCTTCAGGTGCTGCCCTTGCCGGCAGAGGGAAAACCGGCAGATTTTGGCGGGGCCATTGGCAAGTTTGAGCTGCAGGTAAAGGCCCAGCCGACTGATGTCGGGCCTGGCGACCCGATTACCTTGACCATGACCGTGGCCGGTGCCGGGAATTTTGATCGCGTTGAGGCTCCGGTTTTGAGTCAGCCCGAGGGGTGGAAGAGTTATCCGCCCTCTGCTAAATTTACGCCTGGGGTGAGTCTGGGGCAAGGCAGCAAGGTCTTTGAACAGGCCATCATTGCCAGGAGTGGTTACAAGACTTCGATCCCGCCCCTTGCTTTCAGCTTTTTTGACCCGGAGGCCAGGCAATATCAAACCTTGCACAGTGATCCCATTCTTCTGCGCATGAGCAAGACCGAGGGCTCGGGGAAAAGTGAAAACAAGAGCGGCGACGGCCAGGGTCGCCCTGAGGGCGCCGGGGTCGGAAAGGCAAAGCCGCAGAAGAGCAAAGGTGATCAGCCAGGGCCGCCTGCGAATGCGGCAAGCCCCTGGGGCCCTCTGCATCCACAAATGGGTTCTTTTCAAAAGGGGTTGATCCCGCTTGTGAATCGGACCGGCTTTCAGGTGGTCATCCTGGTCTTGCTCCTGTTGCTTGTCGTGGTGATCCTGCTCAAGATCCGTGCCAGGCGACTGGCCGGCAATCCTGTTCTTTGCCGGCAGCGGGAGATGGCCCGTCTTCTTGAGCTCAGATTGCGGGAGATCAGGAAGATCCAGGAACAGGGCAACAGCCGTGACTTTCTTGCCATCTGTCGCCGGACTCTTCAGGAACAGTTGGGGCTGCTCTGGCAGACAGGGTCAGCGGCTATCACCCTTGCTGATCTCCGTCAGCGTCTGGTGCCTGAATCGGAACTGATTGCCCTCTTTGCCACAGCCGAAAGCGGCGCCTATGTCGGCCATCTTCTCAGCAGTCAGGAGATGGCCGAGTATGTCGGAAAACTGGAACATGCGTTGAGGCAGCTGCGATGAAGGGCACCCTGCAACTGACAAGAGCAGCCATGGCGCTGGTGCTTTTGGTGATGTCCTGCTCCCTGTTCGTCCCTTGCTCGGCTGGAGAACGAAATATCAACGATGATTTTCTTGCGGCGGGCAAGGCCTATGAAGCCGGTGATTGGAGCAGGGCCATCCAGATCTATGAGGCGTTGATTTCCCATGCGGGTTTTTCGGCATCACTGTGCTATAATCTGGCAAACAGTTATGCCCGAAACGGCCAGACCGGCAAGGCGGTTCTGGGGTACGAGCGGGCCTTGCGTCTGGCCCCTGGTGATGCCGATATCCGCCATAATCTCGAACTCCTGCGCCAGGAGAAAGGGCTTTCTCAAGAGGAAATTTCACTTGTTCACCGGGCAGGCGCCTTGCTGGGACTCAATCAGTGGGCCGTGCTGACGGCGATTCTGCTGGCCGCGCTGGCCCTGAGCCAGTTTGTGACCTGGCGTTTTAGCTTTTCAACCGGGCTTTCGTCTTCCCTGACTGGTCTCTGCCTGCTGTTGCTTGGTATCAGTTCAGCCGGGATTGCGCTCCAGTATCAGAGCTGGCAGCAGGCTGTTATTATTGCCCCGAAGGCCTCCCTGTTGATCTCTCCTTTTGCCGGGGCGGCAAGCACGGGTGTCATCGAGGAAGGCCGTCTGGTCCGAATCATCAAAAGCCACGACAATTACGCCCTGATTAAAGATGAAAACGGGCGTAGCGGCTGGATTCCAAACCTGTTTTTTGAACCCATTGCCATGACAATGGCAGATATAAGAAAAGGTAACAAGAATCTTTAACCATTCGTACAAGGAGAACACACCATCATGAACAGAGGAATGCGACAACGAATTTCACCCTTGATTTTTTCCCTCTTCCTGGTCTTTCTGCTTGGACTTTCCTGGTTTCCGGCGACCGGCAGGGCTGTCGAGGATGAAAATATCCAGCTTCTTGATAAATCGGCCAAGGCCTTTTCTTCCGTGGTCAAGAAAGCAGGGCCGGCGGTGGTGCATGTGCGGGTTGAGAAAAAAGGGGGGATGAGCCCTGATAATCAGTTCGATCCTTCTGATGATCCTATCTTCAAACACTTTTTTGGCCCATCCTTTAAACACCCAGCCTTGCCTCAATCTCCGGAACAATTTAAATCGCAGGCGGCAGGGTCAGGGTTTCTCATCAGTGAGGACGGCTATATCCTGACCAACAATCATGTTGTTGAAAACGCCGACAAGATCACCGTGCGCCTGGAAGGTGAGCAGGAGCTGGAGGGAAAGGTGATCGGCACCGATCCGCAGTCCGATGTCGCCCTGATCAAGATCAGCGATGGCCACAAATTTCCTTATCTTCCTCTGGGTGATTCTGATCAACTGGAGGTTGGGGAATGGGTTATTGCCATTGGCAGTCCCTTTGGTCTGGATCGCACTGTAACGGTAGGAGTGGTGAGCGCCAAGGGCCGGAACCACATGGGCATCAATGAGTATGAAAATTTCATCCAGACTGACGCGGCCATCAATCCCGGTAATTCAGGGGGACCGCTGCTCAATATCCATGGACAGGTTATCGGGATTAATACGGCAATTTTTTCCCGGAGCGGCGGCTATATGGGCATCGGTTTTGCCATTCCGGTCAATATGGCCAAGACGGTGAAAAGTCAGTTGCTGGCCAGTGGGAAAGTCACCCGAAGCTGGATCGGGGTTGGGATCCAGGATATGAACGGCGAGCTTGCCCGTTCTTTCAAGATGACCCAGAAAGCCGGGGCCCTGGTGACCGAGGTCAGCAAGGATTCGCCGGCAGCCAAGGCCGGGCTCAAACAGGGTGATGTGATTACCCTCTATGATGGAAAACCGGTGGCGGATGTAGCGGATCTGCGCAACCGGGTGGCCATGACCACTCCGGGAACCAAGGTTGATCTGACTCTGGTGCGTAATGAAAAGCAACAGAAGTTGACTGTTCAGGTCGAGGAGCAGCCGGGTGATATGATGACCCAGTCTGGAACTCCGCAGCAACCCCAGCTCTTGCAGAAAATAGGTCTGTCGCTTCAGGAACTGAATGCTGAACTGGTCCGGCAGTTTGGCTACGCGCTGGGGCAAGGGGTGTTCATTGCCGGGGTTGCCCCCGGCAGTCCGGCGGAGCTGGCCCGTATTCAGGTGGGCAGCCTGATCGAAGAGGTCAACCGGCAGCCGGTCCATAATCTCAAGGAACTGCAACAGGCAGTACAACAAGGCGGCAACACGGAAAATATTCTCCTGCTGATCCGTAGCGGCAACCGCAGTCAGTATGTGGTGCTGGGGGTGAAATAGGATAACCGGGAGGACATCCCTGATCCCATGCTTGAGGTAGTGGTCAGGGATGTCCTTTTTTGTAATTTTTATATGGCAATCTCGCCTATGGAGAGGGTGCGGTGGCGCATGCTTATTCCGCTGCGGGTTTGATGCCCATAGTTTTGACCGGCAGACCCTGGTCCTTCCAATCTTGGAAAATCGCCTGAGCTATTTTTTCATAGCCGAGCTTCATGAGCTTGCGGTAGGCGTTGTAGCTACGGCCTCCAGAGTTGCAGGTGACGACAATGGTCTTTTCCTTGTCAAGCTGGTTTGACTGGGAGGCAAATTCTGCCGCCGGGATGTTGATAGCCCCGGGGATATGCCCTTCCTGGAACTCTGAAAGGTCGCGGACATCGACAACGGTTACCTTGCCAGCCTTGCTCTCCATGAGGGTCTGCAGATCCTTCGGTGCAATTTTCGTAGTTTCTATCTTCTTTTCATAATCAGGGCCGGCGTAAATGGGCAACCCCATTTCCTCCCAGACCGGCATGCCATCGGCGTAGATCTGAATATTGGCGTAGCCCATATCTATGGCTTTCTGAGCGGCCTTTTTACTTTTTCCGCATTTGATGCCGTTGCAGTAGAAAACGATCTGTCGCGTCTTATCCGCTGGTAACAGCCCTGCGTTCTCGGCGAACTTCTTTTCCGGGATATTGATGGCGTTCTTGATGTGAACCTCCTGGTATTCCTCAGGATTACGGGCGTCAACCAGAGTAATATTGCTTCCCTTTTGGTCTAGAAGCTGCTTGAGATCCGTCGTGGTGAGAACCGGAATACTGTTTTCAGCATTGGCCACAGCAGTGGCCAGAAGCAGGGATATGAGAGAAAAAATAATCAGGATATTTCGTTTTACGGTCATCGCGATGTCCTCCTTTTTGGTTTTTTTATAAATTGTATTCTATCTTTTTGGGCAGGATTGTTTCAGGGCAAGTCTTGATGGCCTTTTGCAGTCTTCTTTTCAACCTGATCCGGTTGAGGTAGGTCCTGGGCGCTCCGGCCACCGCTGCCTTCCCGGCCAGGGCCTTTGCGGGGTTGACCAGGAGATCGCCGAGATGGACTACTTTTATGCCAGCCCTGGTCAGAAAGCCGACACATCCAGCGCAGTAGGTCACAACCAGATCATCACCCGCCTCCATCTTGCGGATTTCGCTCCATTTTCCGGCCATGTCCGGGTTGACAAGGCCTACCGAGCCCCCTTCGCCGCAACAGATGGTGTACTTTTTGGCATGTCGCATCTCCCGTATCTTCAGCCCCAGGCGGGCCAAGATCGTCCGGACTGCCTGATGCACATCCTGATGGTTACGCAAGGGGCATGGGTCGTGGACGGTAATCCGGCCACGGGCAATGGCAGAAGAGATGGGCTCGATGTCGTCCCCGGCCAGGAGTTCCCAGGCCGTCTGAACGGTGAGTCCCTGACCGTAGCCATGAAAAACCTTGTAACAGTTCGGGCAGGCGACAATAATATGACGGACGCCATGCCTGATCAGCCACTCTCGCATATCTTCGAACCAGGTCAGGAAAGAGTCCTGTCGTCCCAAGTCATGGGAGGGTTTATGACAGCAATCAAGGACCATGCCCAGCTGCGGGATCTGTTCCTTGAGTTGCTGATAGATTGACCAGGTGGTCTCGGGTCTGGTGCCGGGCAGGGTGCAGCCCGGAAAAAAGACGGTATCACAGCCGGTCGGCAGGTGGTACCAGGAAAAGAGCCGGGAGCTGCCGCGGCGTTCGTAGTTGAGGATGGGGGCGTAACGCCTGTTTGGGCGTTGGTTGCGGGCCATGACCTGACGGCGCATCTCCAGAAACAAGGACTCGGGGGCAATCCGGGCCGGACAGACCGCTGTGCACAGATTGCACAGGCTGCAGGCAAAGGGATCGACGGCCGTATCACCCGCCAGCAGGGAGGCTCCAATGTCACCCGGTGTGCCATTTTTTTGCAGAAACGCACACTGGCTGACACAGGCCTGACAGCGGGTACATCCCTGGTGCAAGGCCTGTGCCTGATGATAAACGTCACCTTTTATCTTGGTATCGGCACAAAACAAGCTGGTTTCAGGTGTTTTCATTGAAGAGAAGAACCGTTGTTAACGGCCCACCAGCATTTCCTTGTAGGGCCATTTGGCGATGCCGCCTTCAAGAATAAAAAGTTTTGTCTCCGGGATTCCCTGAGCCTTGAGATAATTGTAACATTTTTTGGCGCCGCCACCACCCCGTGGGCACACCACCACCACATCGGTGCCGGCTGCTTTGCTTGCGGCAACTGCAGGGTCGATCATTTTCTGCTGTTCTTCAGTGTCCACCGGAAAGGAGTTGGTCTCAAGGGAATTGTTAAAATGATGGAGCGAGAATTCATCCTTGACCTGGATATCCACAAGAACCATGGCCTTGCCGGAATCAAGCCACTGCTTGAAATCTTCGGCTGTGACGTAGTTAAAATTTTCAAACAGGGCCGCCATATTGAACAGCCCGATCACCAGAACTGCCAGAACCGCCATTCCTTTTCTCATGATTTTTCCTCCTTGCTCTTTTTTATGGAAAACAAAACAGATTCAATGTGCAGAGACTCATTACTGGAATAATGACGATATGTAAAATAGGTAATTTCTATAAAAAATGGTCGTAGTATCGGTTGCGGTGACTCCCGTCAGTGAGCACAATGGTAGAACCGTGTCGAATACTATGATAGTGTCAACGATGAGATGTTGAGAGACAACTCGCATCATCTGGATGGCTGAGAATCTTTGTCTGCAAGGAAAGGGAAAACCATGGGAGCTTTGAGAATACGTTGAAGAACAGTGCGGATTATCGAATCATTGAAATGGTCATTCATGCCTTTGATGAGAGGGGGTGGGAATACGCAGGAGCGGAGGAAATTGCGGCCAGGGTGGGTGTGAGCAGAGATCTCCTGGATACAGTGTTTGCACGGTGGGCAGGTGTTGGACTGACCCGGTTCATGCAATCCCTGACCTTGAGCCAGACCCGAAAGCGGTTGACGGAGGCCGGAAACCTGCTTGCGGGGTCCCGGCCGCAAAAAGTATCCGGGGCTGGCAGTCATCTTGAGGGTTCTTGCCGATTGCGGTTACTGCCATCCGGACAGGGAAGGGGCGCGGGGTTGACTATCACCTATGGTTTGTATCCCAGCCCATTTGGCGATTGCCTTCTGGCCATGATCGGCAGGGAGATCTGTTATCTTTCTTTTGTTGATGCAGGGAAATGGTCGGTGCATCTGGAAGAGCTGCGCCATAACTGGCCACAGGCAACGATCATTGCCGACGATGGGGAGAGCGGCAGGAGTATGGTGGCGCAGATATTTACGGCTGCCGGGTTTGATCCCCTTTATCCCTTTTCCTTACTGCTCAAGGGCACAGCCTTTCAGCTCAGGGTCTGGCAGGCGCTGCTGATGCTCCCCAGAGGAGCCATGATCAGTTATCAGGGGCTGGCCGCTTATATGGGCCATCCCCGCGCCTGTCGGGCCGTGGCCGGCGCTGTTGCCGCCAATCCTGTGGG
Organism: uncultured Desulfobulbaceae bacterium; assembly: GCA_903887485.1. Taxonomy (GTDB): domain Bacteria; phylum Desulfobacterota; class Desulfobulbia; order Desulfobulbales; family Desulfocapsaceae; genus UBA2270. The sequence goes on from CAISPV010000105.1 coordinate 17,276, forward strand.
CTATCTGATCCCCTGTCACCGGGTGATCTGCAAATCAGGGGAGATCCATCATTATCGCTGGGGCAGCAGTCGAAAAAAGGCGATGCTGGGTTGGGAGGCCTGCCGGTTATGATATTTTATTCGCCTATGGTTCCAATCTGGGGGCCGTCCCTGAACAGCCGATGCTCGGAAAACGCGAAGATCGGCAGGGATGTATTTTCAGGTTCTGGTCAGCGGGGGAAGGCGCCAGCCACGCCGCCGTCAACGGGCAGGGTGGCGCCGGTGGTGGGAGTGAGGCCTGAGGCGAAAAAGACCACGGCGTTGCCCACATGGTCGGCCAGGACCTCGGTCTTGAGGAGATTGCGGTCCCGGTAGTACGCTTTCAGCCCTTCAGGGTCGAGATTGCGGGAGCGCATCCGGTCAGGCCCTACCACATCCCAGAGCCCCGACGAGATGCCGTGATCATCGAAGATCCCGTCGGCATTGATCATGTTGACCCGGGCGCCGATCTCGGCCAGTTCCAAGGCGGCAATCTTGCCCAGCTGGTGGGCCCCGGCCTTGGAGGCTGAGTAGGCGCCAAAGGCGGCCCCGGGGGCAAAGACATTTTTGGAGCTGTTGATGATGATCTGGGCGGGAATGTGGCCGGTTCGTGCCTGGCGTTTGAAGATGGGAATGGCGGCCTTCATTACCTGGAAGACCCCCAGCAGGTTGACATCAAGCACCTTTCTGAATGCGGCTTCGTCAAGGTCGGCCAGGGTGGCGACATGGGCGAGCCCGGCATTGGGCACTAGGATATCGAGGCCGCCGCAGCCAAGGATGATCTCCTGCAAGCCCTGGCGCACTGAGGCGCTGTTGGTCACATCCATGGTGATGCCGCTGATGCGATCCGGATCAAACTCCTGAGCAAGCAGTCCACAGACCCGTTGCAGGCGCTGGCTGTCAATGTCGGAGAGAAAGACCCTGGCGCCTGCGGCCAGGAGCTTGCGGCCAATGCCGCAGGCAATGGCCCCGCCGCCGCCGGTCACCAGGGCGCTGCGTCCGGAAAGCGGCAAGGGGTTTCCCTTTTTCAGTTTGGCCTGTTCCAGGCTCCAGTATTCCATGTCAAAGATATGTTCTTCGGCCAGCTCCTGATAGGTGGCAATGGCCGCGCCTTGCGCCTTGGCCAGCAGGGTATGTTCGGCAATATCGGCGGCTATGGTGGCCGCTTTCTCCGTGACCCCGGCAGTGACAATACCCAGTCCCGGAATCAGGATCACCCGTGGTTTCAGGTCAAGACAGGTTCGTGTTACCTGTTTGGTTGTGACCTGAGTGTGAAAGTAATGGTGATATTGCTGTTCATAATCAGCCATGGCAACAGAGATGGCCTGGGCCGTCTGCTCTTCATCAAGGCCTTGCAGGTCGAGCCAGAGCGGATAATTTTTGGTACGGATCACATGATCCGGGGTGAGAACGCCGGTGCTATAAATGGCCTGGGCATTGTCCCTGTTCAAGCACCGATGGATGACTGCATGATCGCGAACCTGCAGCAGAAATGGCGGTGTGTTGCCTGGCACTGCGGAATCAATGGTCAGGGCGCCCCGCAACAAGGGCAGGATCATGGCTGCATCGAGCCTGGAATCAGTGATCATTGCCGGCTGAGGTTGACTGGCCGGTTGACTGCTCTGCAGATACTCTTCTGCCAGGGTGACGTAGTGGATCATTCGATTGTAGGCTACCTCGGCGTCATCAGCGAAGGTGAAGATCCCATGGTTGCGCAGGATAATGGCCTCAAGATCAGGGCGATTTTCATAGCATTCGGCAATTGCCTGGGCCAGAGGAAAACCCGGCATGATCCAGGGAAGGATGGCAATTTTGTCTCCCAGGATAGTCAGCAGACGTGGTTCCGGGTCAGCCATGTTGGTCAGGGTGACGATGGCATCGGCATGGGTATGATCGATATAGCGGTGGGGGAGAAAGGCGTGCACCAGGGTTTCAATCGATGGGCTGGGGGCGGTGCTGTCCAGCAAGTGGGTCTTGAACTGATTGACCATCTCTTCATCGCTGAGCGCCTTCAGTGCGCGCAGGCGGCGCAGGTAACCCAGATCGAGGGCCGGAAAGCCCTGGGGCTCAATGGTTGCCAGATCCCAGCCGCTGCCTTTAATGAAAAGTACGTCTATCTGGTCACCCAGAAGGGTGGTCACCTGGGCCTTGGCCGAGGTGTTGCCGCCACCATGCAGGACCAGAGACGCTTCCTGACCGATCAGTCGTGACGTGTACACTCGTAATGCCAGCTCCGGCTGACAATGGGGATGGGCGGTGATAAAGTTCTGGGCATCGCTGCCATGGTAACGGTTGTTCATTTTCGCTTTTGTAATTATTGAGGTGTTTAGACTGAAGGCTGAAGTATTTGTTCCTAAAAACCTTCAGCCTTCAGCCTTCAGTCTATCAACCTGATCCCGTCCCTTTGCTGTTGAGGCTATCGTCCTAACACAGTCATTTCTTTCATGATTGTCCCGAACATCGCTTCGTATTTAGGAATGGCCGTGCGGAGAATGATGGCAAGTTGCGAGAGATCCTGGTCATTGACCACAAGATTAGCGGAATGGGCAAGGGCCTCGAGGTCATACAGGGTGTGAAACTCAGGGCCTATGAGCATGTAAAAGATATACCGGCGCTTGCTCATGTTCATGGCGCGCATGAACTGATGAAAGACCCCGTTTTCCCAGGGAGAACCTTCATAATGAGAGTGAAGGATAACACTGGCGTAATTGACAAACTGCATCTTTTCAATGGCGTCTTCCGCAGACTGGGCAAAAGAGGTTTGGTACCCCAAGGCTTCCATGGCCCCTGTTATCAGGCGGCAGTGGGGAGAGTCCGGCATCAGGATGAGGACCTTGGGGATGTCTTCGACTGTTTCTTTACCTACAGATGCATTATTGCTCAGGCCGGAGAGCTCAGGAGGAGGTGGTGGCATGACCTGTTGATTGGTGGGGCGTGGTGTTGGAGAATCTGTCGTTTTAGCTGACGTTTGAGGATTCACCAGCATGCTGCCGACATCAAGCAGGATTGCGCTCTTGCATTGAGGGCAGTTGATACGGAGAGATTTGCCTGGACTGAGCATCTTGAGACCGCTTTCAACATTGGGGCTGAGCTTAAGTTTTTTTTGACAATGGGGGCAGGTTGCTATCATGGTTGTTGTCTCATTTTTTAGGTTGTTGAGGCGTAACTGCTCAGATAGAGAGACTGAAGGCTGAAAGTTTTTAGGGACAAAGATGCGTGATCATACAAAATGCCGGGTTTTTTGATATGCTGGCTTGATCCGAGCGTTGCATAACGATTGATATCCTTCCGTCTTCAGCCTCTTCATATTATCAGCGTTGATCTTGTTCTTCCTCTTCCATGGCTAGCCCGGAGAGGGTGGAGGTTGCCTCCCCGCGCGCGGCCTTGAGGGTGTCGATCTTTCTTGCGAGTTCGGTGCGTTGGGAGCAGTAGGACATGGCAGTTTTCTCGGAGATGATCTTCTGGTCGTAGAGTTCAACGATATGCTGATCAAAGGTGCGCATGCCGACGGTGGAGCCGGCGTCAATGACCTTGTAGTATGTTTTTTCCTCTCTTTCGCCATTAAGAATCAGATCCTTGACCCGTAGACTGGTGCAGAGGATCTCGATGGCGGCCACCCGTCCTCCTTTGACCCTCGGTAACAGGCGTTGTCCGACAATCCAGCGCAAGGTGTCAACCAGGCGGTTCCGGACCTGGGGCTGTTCTTCCAGGTCATAAAAACCGAGGATACGGTTGATGGCCTGGCCGGCGTCAATGGTGTGCAGGGTCGAGAACACAAGATGTCCGGTCTCGGCGGCGGCAATGGCGGTTTCCAGGGTTTCCCGGTCGCGCATCTCGCCTATCAGGATGACCTTGGGGGCCTGACGCAGGGCCGCACGGACGCCTGAGGCAAAGGTGTCAAAGTCTTTGCCCAGCTCCCGCTGATTGAAGGTGGCCTTTTCATGCGGGTGGACATATTCAATGGGGTCTTCCAGGGTGACCACATGCACCTGACGTTCCTTGTTGATCTCGTGCAGCAGGGCTGCAAGGGAGGTGGTCTTGCCGCTGCCCGTGGCCCCGGTGAAGATGACAAGACCGTTTCGTTCGCTGGCGATTTTATGAAAAACCTCCGGAAAGTTCATGCCCTCGATGGTCGGAATGTTGGTCTCCAGTTTCCGTAGGACAATGGAGTAGTAACCTCTCTGGGAGAAGATATTGACCCGGAAGCGGGCCTTATCGCTAAGGGAGTAAGAAAGATCGCAAGAGCCGGTGTGCAGCAGGTCTGCTATAAGTCGCTTGTTGTTGCCAATCAGATTCAGGGCGAAGACCTCGGTCTGAAAAGGGGTGAGCTGGTGGACCGGCGGCTGCACCTGCACCGGCATGAGCACGCCTGCGGCTTCTACCTGCAATGGCTTGCCCACCGTCAGGTTCAGGTCCGAGACATTCTCGTACGACGTGAGCATGGCGGTGATCCAATAATCGATCTCTGACTGTTTCATGAGTTTTCTCCAGAAAAAAAGGTATATTCGTCTTTATTTTCATAGTATATTGGCACAAAAGTAACAAGAAATTCAAATGTTTTTTGGAGTCCTTGTAAAATAACTCCTGCTTTCCTGATTATTTGGCAACGACCTTTTTTATTGATTCTTTTATCCCAGGTGAAACAAGATGGCAATTCCCTTACGCAGTGCAACCACCACACAAGGTCGCCGGATGGCCGGGGCCCGCAGTCTCTGGCGCGCCAACGGCATGACGGAAGAGCAGTTTGGCCACCCCGTTATTGCTATCGTCAATTCTTTTACCCAGTTTGTTCCCGGCCATGTCCATCTCCATGAAATCGGCCAGCAAATTAAAAAACAGATCGCCGAACTCGGCTGCTTTGCGGCTGAGTTCAATACCATTGCCATTGATGACGGGATCGCCATGGGCCATGCCGGCATGCTTTATTCCCTGCCTTCCCGGGAGCTGATTGCCGATAGCGTGGAGTATATGTGCAACGCCCACACGGTGGACGCCATGATCTGCATCAGCAACTGCGACAAGATCACCCCAGGGATGCTCATGGCGGCGATGCGCCTCAATATCCCCACCATTTTTGTCTCAGGCGGGCCGATGGAGGCGGGTGTTGATGGTGACAAACGCTACGATCTGGTTGATGCCATGGTCATGGCGGCAGACCAGGCGGTCTCGGATGCGGAGATTGCTGTGGTTGAGCGCTGCGCCTGTCCTACCTGCGGATCGTGCTCCGGGATGTTTACGGCCAACTCCATGAATTGCCTTAATGAGGCACTGGGTCTGGCCTTGCCCGGCAACGGCACCGTGGTGGCCACCCATGGCAGCCGTACCGGGCTCTTTGTTCGCGCCGCCGGGCGCATTGTCGAGATGGCCCACGCCTGGTATGACCGGGAAGACGCCACGGTCCTGCCCAGGACCATTGCCAGCCGCGCCGCTTTCTTGAATGCCATGACCCTTGATATTGCCATGGGCGGATCAAGTAACACCGTGCTTCATCTGCTGGCCATTGCCCATGCCGCTGAGGTGGATTTCAGCATGGCGGATATTGACGCCCTGTCGAGAAAGGTGCCTAATCTGTGTAAGGTGGCTCCTTCATCCTCTTATCATATGGAGGATGTGAACCGGGCGGGCGGGATCATGGGGATTCTTGGTGAGCTGGCCCGGGCCGGACTGGTTGATACCTCGGTTTCCCGCGTTGATGCGTCAACCCTGGCGGAAACACTGCAGGACTGGGATATTGGAGGCGTTACCGCCAGCGAGGCGGCAAGGCAACTCTATCTGAGCGCCCCGGCCTCGGCCGGTCGTAATCTGGTGATGGGTTCCCAGACCACCATGTATGCGGAGCCGGATATTGACCGGGCGGGCGGCTGTATCCGTGACGTGGCCCATTGTTACAGCAAGGATGGGGGCTTAGCCGTCCTCTATGGCAACATTGCCGCCAAGGGATGTATCGTCAAGACCGCCGGGGTTGATCCCTCCATCTTTCATTTTACCGGAACCGCCAGGGTCTTCTCCTCGCAGGAGGCGGCCTGTGAGGCCATTCTTGGTGGGGCGATCAAGGCCGGTGATGTGGTGATCATCCGCTATGAGGGGCCAAAAGGGGGGCCGGGGATGCAGGAGATGCTCTATCCCACCTCCTACCTTAAATCAGTCCATCTGGGCAAGGAGTGTGCCCTGGTCACCGATGGCCGTTTCTCCGGCGGCACCTCAGGGTTGTCGATCGGCCATGTGTCGCCCGAGGCGGCCGCCGGTGGGGCGATTGGTCTGGTTTGTGATGGGGACGGCATCGACATCAATATTCCGGAACGGAGCATCAATGTCCTGGTGTCTGAGCAGGAACTGGCCGCAAGGCGTCAGCAGGAAGAGCAGAAGGGCAGGCAGGCTTTTCTGCCAACCGACCGCGACCGGAAGGTGTCGACGGCGCTGAGGGCCTATGCCCTGTTTGCGGCCTCGGCAGATAAAGGGGCGGTGCGGGTCTTGCCTGAGTAAAGAGGTTCCTCTCTCTTTCTTTATTCAATATCGACTCCTGCCTGTAGGTAGATTTTTTGTAGCTTTATATGGTTTGACATTGAGGCACGACTGGTTATCATATTGATAATATTGGAACAGTGATAAGGCGATTCTCCTCAGATAGAATTTTCAGATCAATGCTCATCACTGATGTTAAAATTGGGATTGTTTGGTCTGGAAATCTTGGAATCTACCAAGCTGATGATGAGTTTTTGAGGAAATTCTAATTATTTCATCTATGCAAAAATCAATTCACTTAAAGATTTTTTTATTGGTTCTTCTCGTGGCGATACAGACTGTCGCGGTCAACGGCTTGTACGGAAGTGCTTGTTCCATGCAGAGTCATGTGACGGATGTCAGCGATCAAGAAGTACCTTTGGAGATTTCCACACCTCTCCAGCAGCCTTGTTCCCCTTTCGGACAATGCAAAGATTATGATGGCTGTGACACATGTATCAACTGCGCCTGTCACGCGCCTCTGTCCTGCCAACAGTTTCAGCTGAGTTATAACCCCATTGTTTCCGACTTGGCTATATCCGACCCATTCATGCGTTTTCCCGAAGTCTATCTCTCTAAGTTTATTCCCCCGCAAAACCTCGCCTGATCTGCCACGATAAGCGAATAGCCTTTCTCTCGCTGAGGGAGAGGTCTCTCTTCATTTTCGTCGTGGCTCACATCCGAACATTAATTGTTATTTCAATAAGTTGCGACAATTTTTTTAAAAATGGAGGTTATTCCTTTGGGAACAACTATTTTTACAAAGGGAGTATGGCTCCTTGTGCCGGGGATCCTGTGTGTTCTTCTGTCCGCTCCAGTCCGTGCAGAGGTACAGACACTGTCACTGCCTCAGATAATCGAGTATTCGTTGCAGAATAACGGTGACCTCAAATCGTTTCGAGAAGAAAAAGGTATCCGTGATGCAGGTAAGATGAAGGCCGGTCTCCTGCCTAACCCTACCCTTGAATTTGATGGGGGCACAGGGGCGATGACAGGCAACAGCTCCGATAGCAGCTTGTCTCTCGGAGTGTCTCAGGAATTTCTTCTGGCCGGAAAGCGGGGAAAACGGCTCGCCATCGCCGAAGGTGAGATGGAAATGTACTTCTGGCAATTAGCGGATAAGGAAAGATTGCTGGCTGGTGAGACTAAATCGGCCTTCTACGAACTCATTGTGGCCGAAAAGCGGTTGGCCCTCTCAGAAGACTTCATCTCACTCAACCGTACCCTCCTGCAAGTGACGAGGGAGCGATTGGAGGCGGGAGAAATCCCGGAACTGGAAATGAATCTGGCCAAAGTGGAACTGGCAAGAAGTGCCGGCAAGAAATTGGCCATCGAAAAGGATCTGCGGCAGAACCGAACGAAGATCTTGCACTTAATGGGGCTGCCTCTCGATGAAGACCCAGTACTAACGGGCAGTCTTGAATCCGCAAGGTCCTTGACCAAGGAACTTGCCCAGCTGCAACGGCTGGCACAGGAAAATCGTCCGGATATCAAGGCCCTTGAGGCCGAAAAAAGCAAAGGGGGGGCGGAGATCATCCTGGCCCGGACCGAGGGGATTCCTAACCTCACGGCCGGCTTATCAGTAAAACATGACACAACATCCAGTGTCGTGGATGGAACGAACGATTCGTCCAATATTATAGGGTTAAAACTTTCAATGCCTATCCCCTTGTTTGACCATAATCAAGCGGGAGTACAGGATGCGCAGAGCAAAAGGAACAGTGCAGAAACTCGTTTGTCAGCTGCTATAAAAGCGATTGAACGGGAAGTCGAGACAGCTTATGCCGGTTTCGTGAACGCTGAGAGTATTCTGGCAATGTACCGGACTGATATCCTTCCTCAACTCGAAGAAAATTTGAAATTGACTCAAGAGGCCTATCGGCTTGGTGAGGTCGGAATATTAACCGTCATCGAAGAACAGAAGAAATACTTTGAGGTGAATGACGGATATCTGACCGCTCTTTATGACCGACAGACGGCCTTATCGAAACTTGAAACATCTGTAGCAACAGATATTACCGGAGGTGTGCAGTGAACATAAAAGGAATCATTATCGGACTTATTCTGGCTGTTGCCCTGGGGTGCGGCTTCCTCTATCGCTTCACTCACCTCAAAAGCGGCGGTGGAAAACAAACTGAAAAGACGCAGGGACAAAAGGGTGATAAGGGCCAAGGCGGTGTCAAGATGACGGTTGAGGTCCAGAGGCAGAACGGCGTGATCGTTGCCCGTGCGAAAAAGGAACGGCTGGGAGGTGTAATCCGCGCCACCGGTAAGGTAGAGGCCAACGCTGACAGGATTGCCCATGTATCACCCCGAATACCCGGGAAAATTGTCGCTGTCTCGGTTTCCCTCGGTGACCAGGTGTCCGCCGGACAAGTTCTGGCAACCTTGGACAGTGTCGAGCTGGGAGAAGCCCTCAATCGTTATCACCAGTCCAATACCAAGCTTGCGCTGGCAAGATCCAACATGGAGCGGATTAAAAACCTGGTGGAGAAGAAGATTGCCGCCCGTAAGGACATCATGCAGGCAGAGACCGACTTCAGGACCGCTGAAACCGAGTTGCACACGGACGAAGAACGCTTGTCTCTCTTGGGAATATCAATCGCCGACCTGAAAGGAGCAAACCACATTAAACCGCTTTTGCCGGTCCGTTCCCCCATAGACGGTATCATTACCGAGAAGCACGCCATCGTCGGGGAACTCTCCGATCCCACAAAAAGCATCTACACTGTCGCAGATCTTTCGTCGGTCTGGGTGTTGACGGATATTAACGAAAAGGACCTGGCAAAGGTCATGAAGGGACAGGACTCCACCGTGAAGGTGGGCGCATTCCCGGACCGATCCTTCGAGGGGAAGATTACCTACATTGCCGACCTGGTGGATGAGGCAACCCGCACCGTCAGGGCCAGGGTGGATGTGAAAAACCTGGACCGGGCCCTTAAACCGGAGATGTTTGCCACTGTTGAGCTGACACTCCCCGCCACGGCATCACCGGTACTGGCTATCCCCGAAGAGGCTGTCCAGGAACTGGAAGGGAAAAAGGTCATTTTCGTTACCGAGAATGAAGAAGAATTCATACCCCGTGAGGTGCGGCTTGGCGAGATATCCGGTGGAATGATAGAGGTGGTCGATGGTCTTGTCGAGGATCAGAGCTATGCGGTTAAAGGAAGTTTCCTTCTCAAATCAGAGATGAAGAAAGCCGAACTGGGGGAGGAATAATTTATGCTCGATAAAATTCTGCAGTTTTCATTGAAGCAGCGTCTCCTGGTTCTGATAGCCATCGTTATCCTCATTGGAGCAGGAATCTGGGCGATGAAGAAACTTCCGGTGGACGCGTTTCCGGATGTGACCAATATTCAGGTGCAGATCCTTACCCAGGCAGGGGGAATGGCGCCTACTGAAATGGAAAAGCTGGTAACCTTTCCCATAGAAACCTCGTTGGGAGGGATCCCGAAACTCAAGGAGGTCCGCTCCATATCCAAAATCGGCCTGTCGGTCATCACCGTGGTTTTTGAGGACGGAGTGGACATTTACTTCGCCCGTCAACAGGTTTTCGAGCGTCTTCAGCAGACGAAAGAACGGTTGCCCAAAGGGGTCGAACCGCAGATGGGTCCGGTCACGACGGGCCTTGGCGAAATCTACCAGTATCTTTTGGAAAGCGACAACTACGATGTTCGTGAACTCCGTTCTCTCCAGGACTGGGCAGTAAGGCCGCTTCTTCGAACCGTGCCGGGTGTGACGGATGTCAATTCATTCGGCGGTCAGGTCAAGCAGTATCAGGTCCTGATCGATCCGGGTAAATTGAAGAGTCTGGATCTGACCATTCACAGCGTGATGGCGTCCGTTGAAAAGAATAATTCCAATGTTGGGGCCGGATTTATCGAACACCGGGAAGAGCAGTACATCGTGCGCGGACTGGGCCAGGCCAAGGGGATTGACGACCTGAAGGAGATCGTGGTGGCCAGCCGTGGCGGCACTCCCATCCATCTCCATGATGTGGCCGAAGTTGTCATCGGCAACGAGCCCCGCCAAGGGGTGACCACCTATGACGGTAAAGGGGAGGCTGTGGCCGGGATCGTCATGATGCTTAAAGGCGCCTCCAGTAAAGATGTTATCGAAGGGGTCAAAGAGAAGGTGAAAACGATCCAGAAGTCTCTTCCGGAAGGGGTGAAGCTTGTTCCCTACTACGACCGGACCGAACTGGTGAACAAGACGATCACAACGGTACGCAGCAATCTGCTGGAAGGCGGAATGCTGGTTGTCGCCGTTCTGCTTTATTTCCTCGGGAATATCAGGGGGGCTGTCATTGTCGCCCTTGTCATTCCGCTCTCAATGCTCTTTTCCTTCCTCGGCATGTATTGGCTGGGACTTTCCGCCAACTTGATGACCCTGGGAGCTATCGATTTCGGCATGATCGTGGATGGGAGTGTGGTTATGGTGGAAAACACCGTGCGCCACCTGGCTGAACGGAAAAGGGAAGAAGGGGTGCTTCACACTATCTTTCTTTCCGCGAAAGAGGTCGCCCGCCCGATTTTTTTCGGGGTCTTGATCATCATCATCGTGCACCTCCCTATCGTCACTTTGGCCGATATTGAAGGAAAGATGTTTTCACCCATGGCCTTTACAGTAGGCTTTGCGCTTCTTGGGTCTCTTATCCTGACCATGACCATGGTGCCGGCCCTCTGCTCGTTCCTGCTCAGAGGGAAAATAGTGGAAAAAGACCCCCGGCTGCTGGTGATGATTCGTAACACCTATCTGCCGATCCTGCGATGGAGTCTTGGCAACCCGAAGAAAACCTTGCTTGTCACCGGTTGCGCCCTTGCCGGCTCCATTCTGCTTGCGCCTTTTCTGGGGAGTGAATTCATTCCCTCCCTTGATGAGGGGAGTTTGGCGGTTCAGTCGTTCCGTCTGCCGTCGGTGTCGGTGACCGACACGGCACGCAGCTCGGGGGCAGTTGAGAAAACACTTCTTTCCTTCCCCGAAGTGGAAAAGGTTGTGGCCCGCGCGGGCCGCGCTGAAATCGCCTCCGATCCCATGGGTATCGACGTTTCCGATATCTTCGTCAGCCTCAAGCCTCGCTCCGAATGGAAGACTGCTTCCAGCAAGGAAGGACTGGTTGACAAGATGCGGGAACGGCTGGAAAACGTTCCCGGCATGTCTTTCTCTTTCAGCCAGCCCATTGCCCTGCGGGTGGATGAATTGGTATCGGGAGTGAAGTCGCAGGTGGCCGTCAAACTCTTCGGGGAGGATATGGAGATCCTCAAAGACAAGGCCAATGATATTACCGAAGCGATCAAGAAAATACGCGGGGCAGCGGACGTCCAGGTAGAGAAGGTCTCGGGCCTTGCCTACCTGCAGGTGCAGATCAACCGGAAAGCCATTGCCCGCTATGGCATCAACGTCGATGATATCCAGGTTGTACTTGAACTCGCTGCCGGCGGGAAGGCCGTTTCCGAACTCTTCGAAGGGCAGCGCCGGTTTATGGTATCCGTACGCTTCCCGGAAGGACTGACAAACAGCCCGGATAAATTCGGTGAGCTACTGATCTCGGCGCCCAGTGGCGCCCGGATTCCCCTCAAACAATTGGCCCGTATTCTGACGGAAGAAGGACCGGCCCAAATCTCCCGAGATAACGGTTCGCGCCGTATCGTCGTCGAATGTAATGTCTCGGACCGTGATATGGGAAGCTTTGTTGCCGACGCCCAGAAGGCAGTGGACGCAAAGGTCAAACTTCCTCCCGGCTATTACCTCACCTGGGGGGGGCAGTTCGAGAACCAGCAGCGGGCCATGGCCAGGTTTGCCGTCATCGTACCGATCTGCCTGGCGCTTATCTTTATTCTGCTCTTTTTTACCTTCGGCTCAGTCGGGCAGTCATTTCTCATCATGCTCAATGTTCCCTTTGCCCTGATCGGCGGGATTGTCGCCCTTTTCCTGCGCGGCATGCCTTTATCGGTTACTGCGGCAATCGGATTTATCGCCCTGTTCGGGGTGGCCGTATTAAACGGGATCGTGATGGTCTCCTACTTTAACAAACTGCGGGACGAAGGTCTTAATCTGGACGAAGCGATTCTCAAAGGAGCTGTGGTGCGTCTTCGTCCTGTTCTCATGACTGCCATGGTGGCCATGCTGGGTTTTATTCCCATGGCCCTGTCGCAAGGCATCGGCGCTGAAATGCAGCGCTCTCGCGCAACAGTAATTATCGGAGGATTGGTTACCTCTACTTTGTTAACCTTGGTTGTCCTGCCGACCCTTTACCGTTGGTGGGAACGAAGAGCGGAAATTAAATTAAATCAAAAGGAGGTTGCCCGATGAAACAGATAATCGCCTACATAAGGCCGGCTGTTCTGGAAAGAGTCACGGAAGTTTTAAGGGAAATTAAAGGATTGTCCGGCATGAGTGTCTTGGATATTAAAGGATTCGGACAGGGGAAAGGGGCTTTTTGCCGGGATGAGCGGGACGGAGAGATAACCTGGTTCTGCCAGTTTGTCCGCATTGAACTGATGGTCTCCGACACTATCCTCGGGGAAGTGGTAGAGGCAATTCGTGAGCAGGCCTGGACTGGTGAACGGGGCGAAGGAAAAATATACATCCTGGAGGTCGTGGAGGCGGTGCGGATACGGACCAACGAGCGGGGTGAAGCAGCGGTCTAGGTACCAGTTCAAAAGAAATCCATCGGCAATTGATCATATCGACGCTTAGCTCAGGCTAAAATGTCGATATGATCAATTAAAAAATGAATAAGTACAAATAGTTAGTTGGGGATCTCAATGAAAAAGAAATCAATGATCGTCGGGGCTGCCTTGCTGGCAGGTCTTCTCATCAGTGGGTGCGCAAACAACAGGGAATTGATTGCAAAGTCTTCTCTTTCAATCAGAAATGATGTCTATTCTGAGACGTCAAGTGCGGAAGTCGAGTCTGGAAAGGCAGTTGCGGATATTAATTTTTCCGTAAAAAGGAACGCGTCACGCTTTGCCGAGATTTATTTTAAGCATAGTAATCCGCCTTATCGTGTTCAATTAAATATTGATGGACAGACAATATTTCTTGAGGCCGAGCCGGTCCTGGAAGACAAATCACCAATAGATTCCAATATACCTGAAAGCGGCACTGGTTGGAAATATCAGTTCAATAAGCGAATTGTCCTCGCTCCGGGAAAACATCAACTGACCATTACGCTCCCTGTTGATGATGTGATTTATGAACGTGAGCTTGATGTTCGATCCGGCTTCAACACGATCACCGTAATTCCTGTTTATAATTACCGGTCGCTTCGGCCATACCAAGGACAGAATTTTACCGCAGGGGTACAGGGTTTGGAGGTAATAGTGAAGTAATTCCAATTTGCATTCAAGCCGGCACCTTCGTCGGCGGCACTGCGCGGCTCCTCACCGTACTACCCGGTACTGCTTCGTCGCCGCTCGCTTGTCTTCTCGGTGTCAACTTGAATGCTTTTTGGAATAAGGTTCTTCGCTGTTTGGGGTGGGTAAATACGATTGTATTTTCAGTGAACGCGCTTATCTGACTAACAATCGCTATTACATTTGTCTATGATCTACCCGAAACAGCGGGAACCTCATTTCCCTTGCCTATGGTCTCGATAAAGGCCGTGCACAGAGGAGACAGGGCCTGGTTCTTGCGGGTGACCATATAAAAAGGACGGATCATCGTTACTCCTTGAATGGCGACTGCCACCAGGCTGCCATGGGCGATATCCTCTCTGACCGCCTGAGATGAGAGGATGGAGATCCCGATGGCGGCCTTTATTGATTGCCGTATCGCCTCGGTCGTTCCCATTTCCGCCACCACATTCAGGTGGGCCGGATTCAGGCCATGCTGTTCCAGGATCTGAGAGAGGGCACGCCTTGTCCCTGACGAGTGATCCCGCATGATAAACGGTTCCGCCTTCAGTTGTTCCAGAGAAATTTCCCGCAGTTTGGCCCAGGGATGACCGGCATGCACGGCCAGGATCAGTTCATCGCTGAAGATCTCCTGCCAGATCAGACCGTTTTCCCGCCATTGGGCCCCAAGAATTCCCATCTCAAGCTCACCGGAAAGGATTTCATTGGCAATAGTCCTGGAGCCCGCGATGCGGAGGGTGATGGTAATATCAGGATAGCTTTTCTTGAAGGCGCCAATCTTTTCCGGCAGGATGTAGGCCCCGGGGATGGTGCCGGCGCCTATGGCCATCCGTCCGGCCAGGGTTCCCGAATAGTGTCCCAGCGCCTCCAATGCCTCCTGTTGTAGACGGAGCATTTTTATGGCATACGAATAGAGAATATTGCCGGCCTCAGAGGTCCTGATTTCGCGGCCAAACCGGTTTATCAGCTGCTGTCCGATTTCCTGTTCCAGGGCGCGGATATGCTCGCTGATAGTTGGCTGGGAAAGAAACATGGCCTCAGCGGCCCTGGTGAAACTTTTTAATTCGAAGACCTTGCAAAAGATGGCAAGTTTGTGGAGATCCATGGTTTTTCCTTGGGGTATCGGGTTTGGTGGTGGCTGTGATCTTCAATCTGATTTTTTCTTTCCAGAAAACTCTTTTCAGTATAGCAATTTATCATAAAAAAGCCTTGCCGGATAGAAATTATCTATTTGACCACTAGAATGACAGCGGCTATTTTGAAAAAAAGTTCCTGCCATTCAGTGTCTTATAAAGGAGTGAGGTCAGTATGAAACAGATAGACTGTAGAGGGTTGGGTTGTCCGGAACCGGTGTTGCGGGCCAAGGCCGCGCTGGAGCAGGGGGAAAAGTCTTTTGAGATCCTTGTTGATAACGAGGCCTCAAGGGATAACGTATTGCGTTTTGGTCACAGCCGAAATTGCAGGGTGGAATTGACAACGCTTGCGGACGGCTCTTTTTGCCTGAGTTTTTCGGCGGAGAACGAGGAAAATGCCGGGCCGTCCGTCCCTTTTGATGAGGCTGATTACAGCTGTGAGATCCCAGGTGGGCTGCCGGCGGGTTGCAATCTGGTCTATGTGATTGGCTCGGACTGCATGGGACGGGGCAGTGATGAGCTGGGTTGGGCCCTGTTGCAGACTTATATTGCCACGATAAAAGAGGTCTCCCCCCAACCCAGCCGGATCCTTTTTTATAACGGCGGGGTCAAGCTGGTGGCGACTGCGGGCAAGGCCCTGGAGGCCTTGCAGGCCCTGGAAAAGAAAGGGGTGAAGATTTTATCCTGTGGCACCTGTCTTGAGTTTTTCAAACTGGAAAAGAAGCTGCAGGTGGGGACGATCACCAATATGTATGAGATCCTGGACAGCATGGCCGGCGCCGACAGGGTCGTCAGTCCTTTCTGACCCCTTCGCTCTCAACCGTTCCTTCTTCATCATCCAGACTGACGATATGGAATAAGGACCTGAGCCAGGTCCGGCATGCATCCATCCTTGCTTCTCTGGTCAGGATCTGGCGAATCTGGGGCGCGGCCTCCTCAAAGTTTAAGCGTTGTCCGGGGTGGATCGCCTCACAGAAGAGGAGATGAAAACCTTGTTTTGTCTGGATAATTGGACTGATCTCTCCTGCCGCAAGTTGAAAAAGGGCATGATCGAGTGGGCGACAGAGCTCACCGGGGCTGATTCGGCCTAAATCGCCGCCATCGCCGGCGGTTGTACAGTCAGAATGAAGCTGGGCCTCCCGGATAAAGCCCTGCTGCTTGCTTTGCAGGCGGGAGTGAATGTGCATTGTTTGGCGCAGCAGCGCATCTTTCGGCAGATGCGAGTACCTGTTCTCGGTACTGATGAGGATGTGACGGGCACTGCGTTGTTCTGGAAAACAAAATGATCCTTGATGGCTATTGTAGTAGTCTTGTATCTCTTGCTGGCTTACGGGTTTGGCATGATAGGCAACTCTGGCCAGGATAGTCTCTACTTTCAGGTCATTACCCAGGATGGTGAAGAATTCATCTGGTCGCAGGTTGTTTTTTTGCAGGTGGAGGAAAAATTTCTCTTCGCCGCCATGCTCTGTCTGGATCCAATAAAAAGTAGATTGAATCAGTTTGTCAGGAATTACCACCCCACACGCCTCCTCAGACAGGAGGATCTGTTCATGCAGGGTTATCTCATGGTAGGCCTGTTGATAGGCCTCTGCATATTCTTCCGCAGTAAGTTCAACAACCTCTTTCTCAAAAACCTGAAAAGCAAATTTCATGAGATGAAAGGCCAGAGCCGGTTCAATCTGTCTGGAAAGTATGAATTGCATGGTGACCTCCTTCCTGCTGGCAGATAACACATACAAGCTGTTACGAAATAACGTGTTTCTTGAGCCTCTTCCGACTGTTACAGTTATTTTTGAATGACGTCTCATGGATACGAGGATCATTCTCAGGGTACACTTTTATTGTAGCGCATCATCGGCGGGAAATAAAATTTTAAATGCAGAGAGGGAATAAATTACGGAAACGGAGGTGGGGAATAGGGGGGAAAGCAGCTCTCCTGGCGGCGGTTAGCGGCGGGGTCCCTTTAACCGAAGGCGTTTCCAGCTCATTTACGAACAAGCCTCTTTTTATTTAATGATCTGCTGATTTTATGATACCATCATTTATGGTTTGGTCCTTTCTCTTCAATACCTGCCAGCCGGACTCCATCCGCAGATGGCTGGCGCTGCGGTGTGATTGGAGGAGGCCGTGGCCGAGGTGAAGAAGGCCCAACCGGACCGCTACTTCGGCCTGGAGCATGGCCGGTACCGCTTGCTGGTTTGCAAGATCCAGCGCTGGATCATGACCACCCTTTCCGGTCTTGCGGAGATGCTTCCCTGCTCCAAAATATTCATCAAGGAGAACTGAGATGCGGCAATGGCTCACAGCGAAGCGGTGGCGGATTATCCTGGCGGGCGTCCTGCTTGCCGTAACGCCCATCGTCCTCTTTGCCGTCGTTGTTGCTTCCGAGATTCAGCGCCATGTGGCCGAGCAGGTCATGGCCGACAATCTGCAGACTACCAGATTTGTCGCCAACCGGATCGAGGAGCGTCTGGCCGGCGATACCGCATTTGCCAGGGCTTACGCGGCAAGGCCCAAGGTGATTGAGGGATTGCAGCGAGGAGACAAGCAGGAGCTGGACCGCCATCTGCAGAATCTGATCGAGAACGACTCAAACATTGAACGGGCCTTCATCACCTCGCCAACCGGCATCCAGTTAGCCGCCTATCCCGAAGACCTCGCCACCCTGGGCAAGGACTTTTCCCAGCGGGACTGGTATCAAGGCGTGGCCAAAGGCTGGCGGCCCTATGTCTCGGAATTCTATCTCCGTGCCGCCAAGCCCCCGCGCTATCTTTTTGCCATCGCCGTGCCGGTCAAGGCGGAGGGCGGCACGGTCTGCGGCATCCTGGTCGTGCAGCCCAAGGCGGATTATTTCAAAGGGGTAACCCCCCATGGTTTTGGTGATGGGCAGATTTCCCACAACCATGCCTATGTGGTGGACGGCAAAGGCATGGTTATTTATCACCCTGACATCAAAACGGTTGACGGTTTGGTTGATTTTTCGAATCGCCCCGGCGTGCAAAGGTTGCTGCGGGGAGAGGAAGGGATGGAAGTCGTCTTCTGTCCCCTCCATAAGGAAAACGAGATCATTGCTTATACATCGATTCCAAAGGTCGGCTGGGGCGTGGTTACTTATACCTCCCAACGTGCGGCCCTTGCCCCGCTCCGCCACATTCTCTATGGCATCTTCGTTTTTGCAATCGTCATGATGGCGGTAGGCGGTTTTGTGGCCTACCGGGTTGCGGATCTTTTTGCCGGGGCCGACAGGCTCAACCGGGAGCTGGCGAAAAAAGAGGCGGCGGAAATGGCCTACAGCGAGTTCCTGACCCTGCTCAACCAGCCCTGGTCGGTGATGGAAGAGCTGGGTGAGGCCTCAATACGACTGATCTGCGAAGAGACCTGCGCCGAGGCCGGGGTTTTCTATCTTGGCCAGGGAGGTATCCCTGTGCCGTATGCAGCCTTTGGTGTGCCCAAGCCCCTGCAGCCTGACGGGCTGACCCAGGAGTGTCTCGCCCAAGGCAAGACGATCAGCCTGACCGAGATCCCCCCGGAGTTGTATCTTGCCCTGCACGCCGGGGTAGGGGACGTTATTCCCAGGGAGATCCTGGCGGTTCCCTTGCAGTATCAGGACCAGAGCATTGGGGTCATCGAGCTGGCCTGTTTCCATGGCCTGGATGAGCTGGATCGGGAGATTGTTGAGCGGCTTGCCCCCCGGCTTGCCATTGCCATCCGGATCCTGATCGATAATCTGGAAAAAGAGTCGATGGCCAAGATGCTTGTCAGTGCCAATGAGGACTTTCATACGGTGAACGTGAAGCTTTCCGTCCAGCAGCAGGAGCTGATCCTGGTGAACCGGCGACTTGTGGAGGCTTCCCGGGCCAAGTCCGATTTTCTCGCCAACATGAGCCATGAGCTGCGGACCCCGCTCAATTCCATCCTCGGCTTCTCGGAGGTCTTGCAGGATCAACTGTTCGGCGACCTCAACGAGAAACAGCAGGAGTATGTCAGCTATATCCTCGGCAGCGGCAGGCACCTGCTGGCCCTGATCAATGACATCCTTGATCTGGCCAAGGTCGAGGCCGGTAAGATGACCCTGGAGGTAAACAGCTTTCCCCTGCAATCCCTGCTTGGGTCGGCCATGAACATGCTCAAGGAGAAAGCCCTTAAGCATGGCATTGCCCTGGAGCTTGATCTTGACCCCTCCTTGACTGCGGACACCGTCGAAGCGGATGAAAGAAAGCTCAAACAGATCCTGTTCAACCTCCTGAGCAACGCCGTGAAGTTTACCCCCGATGGCGGAGCGGTGCGGGTCAGGGCGGAAAGAGATGGGGAATTTCTCAAGATTATGGTGGCGGATACGGGGATCGGCATCAAGCCGGAGGATATCGGCAAGCTCTTCCACTCCTTTTCCCAGCTTGAATCCCCCTATGCCAAACAATATGAGGGCACCGGTCTCGGCCTGGCCCTGACCAAAAAGCTGGTCGATCTGCACGGCGGCAGGATCTGGGTGGAAAGCGAAGAGGGCAAGGGCAGCAGCTTCTTCTTCACCATCCCGACCCGGCAACCCGGTCGGCCGCAACCGGCCCATGGGCCAAATTAAACTGGGCAGAGCGGGGAGTGGGAGAAAAAACCGCCCTGGTCATTGATGACGATCCCCTTGCCGCCGGCATTGTGGCGCTTTCCCGGGAGGATAAAGAGCGGCTGCCGGCGCAAGGGGTCCAGGCGGTAGTGGAACAAGGCAATCTTGACAGGGAGGAGTATCGCCACGGTCAGGAGGGTGATCGGCTGATTGAAAGCAGGGAGAACACAAAATGACCAAGAAAATTCTAGTTGTGGAAGACAACGAGAAGAACCTGACCCTTATGCGGGTTCTCCTTGAATACCAGGGCTATGTGGTGGTATTGGCTCAAAATGGCGAGGAGGGCATCCGCCTGGCGCGGGAGCAGCGGCCGGACCTGATTCTCATGGACATTCAGATGCCGGTGATGGATGGGTATGCCGCCATCAAGATATTGCGCGGCGATCCTCAGTTGCAGGGCATAAAGATTATCGCTGTCACCGGCCTTGCCATGAGAGGTGATAAGGAGTTGATTTTGCAGTCGGGATTTGACGACTATCTTGCCAAACCGGTGGAGAAACAGCAGTTGTCGGCAGTGATCACAAAGTGTTTGGGCGAGGAGTAGGAGGAAGATAATGGAGACCAACAAGGCCAGGATTCTCTGTGTGGATGACGAGCCCATCAATATCAAGCTGCTGGAGGCGATTCTTTTTCCCCAGGGCTATGAGGTGCTGGGGGCGGCCAGCGGCAAGGAGGCCCTGGAGCGGTTGCAGGCGCTGCCCATCGATCTGGTTCTCCTTGATGTCATGATGCCCTACATGAACGGCTTTGAGGTCTGCCGGCAGATCAAGGAGGATGAGGGGTTGCGGGATATTCCCGTGGTCATGATCTCTGCCCTTTCCGCCAAGACGGATCGTATCCGCGGCATCGAAGCCGGGGCCGATGAGTATCTGACAAAGCCCTTTGACCAGGCAGAGGTCCTGGCCCGGGTCAGGATGCTGCTCAAAGTCAAGGAGCTCAAGGACCGGCTCAACGACGGCTACCAGACGATCCTCGGTATGACCTCCTTTGCCAGGCAGCTCGTCCAGGGCTTTGAACCGCTTGAATTCGACCTGCTGGACAAGATAGACAGCATGGTCGGTCAGATTATCAGATGGCAGGACGAGATGCTGGACAAGCCCCAGGCAATACTGGTTCACACCTCCAACAGCTCCGGGAAAAGCGGCTGGCATCGGTATGAAGTTGTTGCCGGCAAGCTCATCCGGACCCCGCTGGCCCTGGAGCTCCCCCCTGATTTTCCCGAAGGGCAGGAAGAGATCTTTTTTTCCAACCAGCCGGAGAGCGCGGACATAGAGGACAAGCACCGGGGCTGCCATGAAAAGCTGCGAGCCTTCGATCTTCCCATCACCAACCTGGTCTGTTATCTGGGCAGGTC
This sequence comes from uncultured Desulfobulbaceae bacterium, assembly GCA_903887485.1. Taxonomy (GTDB): domain Bacteria; phylum Desulfobacterota; class Desulfobulbia; order Desulfobulbales; family Desulfocapsaceae; genus UBA2270. Next base: position 38,258 of record CAISPV010000105.1, read on the forward strand.
CATCTGTGTGCTGGCCGTCAATTACGGCCGGGAGGTAAGCCGATATGACGCCGCAGTCATTGAAAGCCTGGTGACCCAGACCCTGTTTCTCAAATCCATCGCCGGCCAGATCAGCGAGACGGAAGATGCCTTCATCTACACGGTCCATGCCCTGGCCAGGGCCTCCGAGGCCAACGACGAGGATACCGGCAATCACATCCTGCGGGTGGGTGAATACTGCGCCCTCATTGCCGACAAACTCGGCATGGACGATAAATTTGTCTCCTGTATCAGGCGACAGGCCCTGATGCACGATGTGGGCAAGATTCATATTCATCCGGATATCCTGAAGAAGCCCGGCAAGTTCACCGATGAGGAATTCGCGCAGATGAGACAGCATCCGCTCTACGGCGCCAAGATACTTGGCTCCCATCTGCGCCTTACCATGGCGGCGGAAATCGCTCTGTCGCATCACGAACGGTGGGACGGCGGCGGCTATCCGAACCGCCTGGCCGGCGAACAGATCCCGATCTCCGGCCGTATTGTGAACCTTGCCGACCAGTACGACGCCTTGCGAAACGCCAGGGTTTACAAGCCTGCCTTCGACCACGTAAAGGCATACAGTATCATCACCGAAGGCGACGGTCGGACCATGCCCAGCCATTTCGACCCGCAGGTGCTGGCGGTCTTTCGGGAAAATGGTGCGGAGTTTGAAGCCATCTACGAGCGGCTTAAGGGCTGAAGACTGATGGATTCCCGACAAAAGCACTCGGGAATGACATATTGGTCATTTTGCAACAGCCTCAATTACTTCCATTGGTGCACTAAATTTCACCCACAGATTCTGCGGACGAGGCAACTTTCTTTTTGAAATGGAGGATAGAATGCCATGAAACTTCTCGCTTGTGTATGTATCCTGATGGGTCAGTTCCTTTTTTGGGTCATTTCACTGTATGCCCAGGAGGTTCCGCATCATGGTTATTTGGCCTATATGGACAGGCCCAAATTGTGCTTAAGTTGTCATGACGGAACGATAGCTGAAAATATTAGTCCCTGTACCCAGTTGAGTTGTCTCCTTGATAAAAAATCATCTCATCCGGTATTCAAAAAATATCCACCAATAGGAAAAGAATCAGAGTATGCGCCGGTTTTTGAGGTTAAGGCTGCCGGCATCCCCCTCATTGATGGTGAAGTAACCTGTGTCTCTTGTCATAACCTGATGAATCAGCAAAGTCCTCACCTCATCATGGAGGATTGGCGTAGCCGGCTGTGCACAACCTGTCATATTCGTTGATCCGGTGCGTTCTTTTGATAAAAATTTTGTAAAGAGAGGCTCTGGCACAATAGCCAACATGTCATTCCCGAGTGCTTTTATCGGGAGTCCATGGTTGTCAATTCAGCCTGTTATGGATTCCCGCCTGCGCGGGAATGACGGTTTTGGACTTCGTTCGCCATGTTATAACAGCTTTATATCTATACAGATTCACCTGCAGACCGGGCATCCCTGCATCGATAGCGGTTTTTCCAGCCGGCATTCTGCCAGCAGTTGTGCATTATTGAATATTTCAATCGTTGGTCCATCCGCCTTGACCTCTCCCTGATGCAGAACAATCGTCCGTTCGCACAGCTCGATGACCATATCCAGATCATGGCTGGTGAAGATCCGGGTATGGTGAAAGTCTTTGAGTAAACCGATCAACTGGCGCCGCGAAAACGGATCAAGACCGTTGGTTGGTTCATCCATGACCAGGATATCCGGTGACATCGACAGCACCGTGGCAATGGCCACCCGTTTTTTCTCACCGCCGGAAAGATGATAGGGCGGTTTTTGGGCGAGGTGTCCGGCCCCTACTTTTTCCAGGGCCTCACCTGCCCGTTGCCGCACCTCCTCTTCCGGGAGTCCGAGGTTGCAGGGGCCGAAGGCAACGTCTTCATAAACAGTGGGCATGAAGAGCTGGTCATCGGGATCCTGGAACACCATCCCCACGGTCCGTCTGATCTCCGGCAGGGTCTCCTGGGTCAGCGGGAAGCCACCGATCCGTACCTCCCCGACTGTCGGGGCCAGATAGCCATTGAGGTGGAGCAGGAGCGTTGATTTTCCTGCGCCGTTGGCGCCGATAATTGCCACTGATTCCCCATGATGAATGGTAAAAGACAGATCTTTCAGGGCAATGGTGCCATCGGCATAGACATGCTGGAGGTTTTTCACCTCAACGATATGGTGACTCATGAAAATAATCCTGTACAGGCAGCGCCGAGTATCGCGGTTATATCTTTGCTACGCAGAATGATGAAAACCAGGGACCAGCCGATGACATAGAGATAGTCATTGCGGCCGAATCTGTTTATTTGCCGGGAGTGAAATTCTCCGGAAAACCCCCGCACCACCATGGCCATATGGATACGCTCGGCCCGGGCCCAGGTTCTGATCAGGAGATGGCCGATCAGGGGGCCGAAGCTGCTGAAGCCCAGACCTTTTTTGCCGCAGGCCCTGAGTTCCCTGGCGCGGGTGGTGCGGGCGGCTTCTTCGGTGAGCACAAAGATATAGCGGTAGAGGAAAAGGAGCTGGACGGTAAAGACTCTCGGGATACCCAGGCGGTTGAGGGCGTGACAGATTGAGATGAATCCGGTCGTGGCGATCAGGATAATGGCGCTGCCGACGGTCAGGGCGCTTCTGCCCATGATGGAGACAAGGGAAATCCAACCGCCCGAGATGGAGATCGGGCCGAGTACGGCATGGATTTCTCGGTCAAACAGGGGATTGAACAGGCCCACGAAAATGGCAATGGGCAGGATTGCCGCTATTTTTTTGAGGATATAACTGATCGGCAGGTTGCTCAGAGCCAGGGTGATGACCGGGAAAAACAGAAAAGGAGTCAACTCGGCCAAGGCATAGCGTTTATAAGAAACCACCATAACAATAAAGAACAAGGTGGTGACAACCTTGGCCCTCGCATCAAGGCGATGGATGATTGAATCACCTGTTGCCAGGAGATCCAGGCGTTTTAAATCAAGTACAGCACCATCAATGGAGCGCATTCCTTTCCTTTGTTCAGAAGAGAGAAGAAAACTCCCTCTCCTGTTGGGAGAGGGTTGGGGTGAGGGGAAAACCGCTCCCTGCAAGGCGTAAGGTGCCATAATAAAATAAGCAAAAAAGCACTGCTTATTTCACGATGACCTCTTGTCTGTTATCTGCCAGACGCCACTCCAAGGAACAGCCGGTAAAGATTGGCTGTTCCTTGGAAGCGGCATAAGGTGCCGTTACAGAAAGAACAAGAAAAAGCCCTTGCTCTTTCTGTAACGGCACCTAAAATCTCCAAGTCATCCCCGCAAGCACGGTGTAGTCAGTCTCGGAGGCATTCAGCCCGTATTTGATCCCGCAATCGAGATCAAGATCCTTCGACAGGGTATAGATCAGGCCCGCCAGAAAGAAGGCGGGATCACTATTGGCGAGCTCATCTCTGTTGCTTTCAACTCCGAGGTTGGCTACTGCCTTGAGATTATCAGTCACGGCAAAAGTGGAAGCGATGGATGCATGCCAGATGTCCTTCTCTGCATTCAGGGTGTTTTCATTTCTGATATAGCCGAGGTTGAGATGGAAGGCCCATGGATTCATTTCCTTGGAGATAATGGAAAAGAGGCGGTAAGACGCCTTGCCTGCACCAAATCCTGCTTCGTCGTACCCGGTGGGCAAGGTGAGTCCCGGCTTGATGGCAAGGCTCCAGTCATCATGCTCATACAACCGCCACTTCACTTCAAGGGAGGTGTCGGAGAAGCCATTGTCGGTCATGACGGTTGTGTCATCGGTGGCCCTGACATGCAGATAGGGGAGGCTAACAATAAGATCAATGGATTCGTTCAGCCCATAGGAGAGAATCATGGCTCCTTGTGTTTTTTCTGTGGTAACCCCATCTTCCTTTTCATGTCCATACTCGCCGTTCACCTCCAGCTGATACTTGCCCGCGCCTATGGTGCCCGCGTCGTCCGTAATCAGCGGGTGCATGGCAAAAGCGGCAGCCGGGCAGGAAAGGACGCTGCAGAGTGCGAGAGAAACCGACAAAGTGTAAATGCGTGATACCATAGAGCTATGTGAAAATTTCATTTGTTTTTCCAACTGGTTGATATGATTATTTTTCCTTCAGCCTTCAGCCTTCAGCCTTCAGCCTTCAGCCTTCAGCCTTCAGCCTTCAGCCTCGTCCCGGCCGTTTCTCTTCTCAGGAAGAAGCCGATGAGGACGGCCAAGGTGAGGGTAAGCAGGGATCCGACGCCTCCAGACACACTGGTGCCAAGTTGGCCACTGTTGTCCTGCCCTTCCTTGCCGGTTGTGGCGATTTCGGTTGTCGCCTCCCCACCCTGTTTTGCTGGAAAGGCATAATGGGCAAGAAAGGCGGTTTTTTCCTGAATGGCAGCCAGGACATGATGCAGGGATTGTTCCGTCCCGGTCACCTCGTCTGCGCCTGTGACTTTGGCAATCGACCATTCCAGGCCATCCGGATTTTTTGAGGCATACCAGGAGAGGATGCCTCCGGTCAAGAGGGCCAGCGCCAGAAAGGCCAGGACGATATTGCGCACGGAGATATTGCCCAGAGGCCGGCTCTCTACGGCGCTTTGCAATATCTCAGGCCGTGCCGTATAGACGAAGGATACCACCGTTGCGGTGACAAGTCCCTCGACAAGGCCAATGGCAAGGTGGATCGGCTGCATGAGGGCAACAAAGGTGGTGAACGGCAGAGCCGATATGCCGGAGGCGACTGTTTCGAGAACCACGGAGAAGGCCCCGAGCTGGAGCGCGACGACGACCCCGATGATCGAGGCGATTGACAGCCTGGTCGGTGACGGCTGGCGGCCGATTATTTTCTTGTAGATCAGGGGATAGGCGATAAAAGCTGGAAATATCCCCAGGTTGAAGATGTTGCAGCCCAGGGCCAGGATCCCGCCATCGGCAAAGAACAGGGCCTGGATTACCAGAACCGACGCTATCGTCAGAAAGGCCGCGTACGGTCCGAGCAGGATAGCCAGCAGGAGCCCCCCGCCGATATGGCCGCTGGAACCGGTGGCGGGAATGGTGAAATTGATCATCTGGGCGGCAAAGATAAAGGCGCCCAGCACCCCCATCAGCGGAATCTTGCGATCATCCAGATCCTTTTTGACCTTGGTCGAGCAATAGGCGATCGTCCCTGCGGTCACCCCCCACATTGTTATTCCCACCGCCGGCGATAAAAGAGCGTCAGCCATATGCATAGTACGTGCCCCCAGAATTGTTTGTCGCAAGTATTACAAATTGAAATAACGTCATACTGCCTGAATACGGTATTTCAATTCGGGTGTCAATGAAAATATTACAAATAAAAATATCGTCATACGGCGTGAAGGCGTTGTTCCAATTTGGGTATCAAGAAAAAAAGAAGGAGTGGGTAATCGGGATATGGTGTTAACCTAACAACGGCAGGTGGATACAGTGATTTTGCAATAACTTCTTGTATTGCTAAACCTTCCCCTCACCCCGACCCTCTCCCAAAAGGAGAGGGAGTTTTTGCCCTTCTCCCTGAGGGAGGGTTGGGGATGAGGGGGAGCGACATTGGCATTATGAAGTAACTGCTGTTTTTAGGGTTAACGAGGTGGATCGGTAAGTCTGAGGATAACGGCATTGGCGATGATGAGACCGAAGATGCCGGTCAGGGTGGGCAGACTGCCGAGGCTACGTCTTTGCCGTCCCCGGTCACCAAAGGGTGCGTCTGTGTCAGGCTGTTCTTCCGGCTCATCATAATGCCAGGTGACGGCTTCCGTGGAGAAAACGCAGGAGATGCCCCGTTCGATGCCGGCGCGCCGAATCCGCTGGCGCAGGCGTTTGGCCAGGGGGCAGTTTCTGGTATCCATGAGATCGGCAATACGGATTTGGGTGGGATCGCTGCGCAGGGCCGCCCCCATCGACGAGATGATGGGGATGCGGCGGGTGTGGGCCGCAGTCAGCAGTTGCACCTTGGGGTTCATGGAGTCGATGGCATCGATCAGGATATCCGGGGCCGGGGTCAGGATCTGCTCCAGGGTGTCATCGCCTGCAAAGAGCTGCAGGGCCTCCACCCGGCACCGGGGGTTGATGGCCGCAATCCGCTCCCTTGCCACCTCAACCTTGGGGAGGCCGAGGGTGGTTTCGAGTGCCATGATCTGGCGGTTGATGTTGGAGGGCTGGATAGTATCAAAATCAACCAGGCGCAGCCGACCGATCCCGGCCCTGGCCAACCCTTCGGCGACATGACCGCCGACTGCGCCGATGCCGACGATGGTGATGAAGCTGTGCTGCAATATCTGAAATCGTTCCTCACCGAGGAACGATTGTATCCGTGAAAATCTCTCCATTTTTCCATATCTGATGGCGGAATTCATTGAGGTCCATTTCCCGCATCGTCGCGGCCAGTTCGTACAGCATAGTGATCGCAGCAGGTTCGTCTGTTGTTCTTGCGCCGTCCATGGCGCCGCCGACAAGAGGCTGTCCATGGCTGTCGGTCTCCAGGAGCAGGTTGGTCATCGGGGTTTCCGAAAAGCAGGGGTGAACCTTGCCGGCGGCGGTCAGACGGCCTGAAAAGGAGATGAAGCAACCAAGCCTGATCAGCCGTTGCAGGGTCTCACGCGAACCGGCAAAGGAATGGATCATGATCGGCGGCAACGGGTCTGCAAATTGTTCCAGGATTTCCAGCAGGCGGCCCCAGGCCTTGACGCAGTGGATAACGAGAGGCCGTTGCAGCTCCGAGGCCATCTTGAGCTGGGTCAGAAAGATCTGTTGCTGCCTGCCAAAATCAGCCCGGCAGCATTTGTCCAGTCCGGTCTCACCAATACCTGCCGGCACCTTCTGCAACAGGGACATGAGCCTGTCTTCCCATCCAGCCACCGCCGTTTCCGCAAACCAGGGATGGATGCCGAGGAAAGGGATGACCTCGTGTCCTCTTGCTGCCAGATCGACCACCGCCTGCCAATCCTCTTCGCGGGTGGTGTTGCAGAATATCCTGGCCACTCCGGCGCTTCTGGCCCGCACCATAATATCATCAATTATTGAGGACAGATGTCGCTTCTGCAGGTGGCAGTGGCTGTCAAGGTATCCGGCACCTGTTATCATTCATTCCAGGAGAAGATTCGTGCGGCAATGGTCAGGCAGATGAGGGTGATGGCGACCAGTATCAGGCATTCGCCCTGAACATCGGCAAGGGTTGCCCCGTCATTCATGATCTTGCGGGCCCCGGTCAACATGTGGGTCAGGGGGAAGATCTTGGCGATGGCCTGAATCCAGGCGGGAGAGCCTTCGAGGGAAAACCAGACCTCAGAGAGAAACATCATCGGCCAGGAGATGAAGTTGAGGATGCCGCTGGTGAATTCCTCGCTGGTGCCGCGGGCGGCCAGAACAAGGCCCATGGAGCAGAGGCTGAGCCCGCCCAGGAAAAAGATCAGGGCCAGGGCGCCATAGCTGCCATGCACCTGAAAGTGGAAGATCAGGTTGGAGCCGATCCAGACCACGATAATGGTGAACATGATGAGAAAGATGCGGGAGAGCATCTGGGCGCTCAGGTATTCCATGGGGGTGAGGGGCGTGGCCTTGAGTCGTTTCAGCGTCCCGTTTTTGCGATATTGCACCACCACGTACCCGACCCCCCAGAGGGCGGAAAACATCATGTTCATACCGAGGATGCCGGGGAAAAGCCAGTCGATGTAGCGGATCTGCACCCCTTTGATCACCTGCTTGTCGGCCAGGCGGGCATTCTTGTCCTGAAGAGAGGCGAGGAAGATCTGTTCGGCGACATACCCCTGGGGAGAAGAATCATTGATCCAGTAACGGTGCTGCGGGGAGTGGATGTCAAGCAGCAGGTCAATCTTGAGGTGCTGCAGCTTCTCTTCACCTTCTGCCTGACTGGCGAAGGTGATAAATTGGAGGTATTTCCCCTGTTGAAAAGAAAGGGGCACCGTGCTGCCGGCGAAATCAATCTGGACCGTGGCCGACCAGACACCGATCTTGAACTGTTGATGTTCCTTGCCCCCAAAGATGAGACCAAAGCCGACAATAATCAGGAAGGGAAAGATAAAGTTCCAGCCAAAGGCGGCCCGGTCGCGGAAGAATTCGTGATTTCTGGCCGTAAACATGGCCCACATGCGTTTGAAGTTCATGATAAGATTTTTGTAACTATTTGATAATTATTTTTTTGCAGTTTATTCCTCAATGGCAAGAATCGCCAGCAGGGGCTGGCTCCCACACGCCGTAGGAGACAGCCCTTGCTGGCGATACCGGACTGGCCATAAAGCCCATATCTTCGGGTTAAAACCCGACCTACTATATTAGGGGTTCAAAAATCTTTTCTCAGCGCCTCAGCGGGAGATCAGCTTTCAATCCCGCAGTTTTTTGCCGGTCAGATATAAAAAAACATCTTCCAGGTTGGGTGAATGGACAGTCATCTCGGTCAGGTCAATATCAAGACTGAGCAGTTTGGTCAGGCCTTCCTGGACTTGGGCGGTTTTCAGGACAATGGTCTTGTCGCGGCGCTTCCAGCTAAAGGGCAGGGCGTCAAGGCTCATCTTGAAGGCTGACTCCGGCAGGAGGATGGAACTTCCCTGGCAATGGGTCTGGATCAGGCGGGCCGGGGTGTCCCAGGCAATGATGCTGCCCATATCCATAATCGCCACCTCGTCGCAGAGGTATTCCGCCTCTTCCATGGAGTGGGTGGTCATGATGATGGTCTTCCCTTCCGCCTTGATGGTGCGGACAATATCCCACAGATTTCGGCGGGACTGCGGATCAAGACCGGTGGAAGGCTCATCAAGAAAGACCAGGCGCGGCCTGTTGATCAGAGCAAGGGCCAGCATCAGCCGTTGGAGCTGGCCGCCGGAGAGCTGGTTGTTTCGCTGTTTTAAGATGGGATGCAGGTCGCAGAGCTGGATCAGGTATTCAAGATCCTCGGGCTGTTGATACAGTTTGTGGAACGAGATCAGGGTTTCTTCGACGCTGAGAAAATTGAGCAGTGAGGTGTGCTGGAACTGGATGCCAATCTCCTCGCGGAATGACGCGCCTCGTGGTTGCCCCTGGTACAGGATCTCACCACTGGTGGCGGCAATAATATCCTCGACGATCTCCATGGTGGTGGTCTTACCGGCCCCATTTGGCCCCAGCAGACCAAAGCAGATTCCCTCGGTGACGGTAAACGAGGCATCCCTTACCGCGGTATTTTCTCCGAATACTTTTCTGAGATTGATGACTTCAACTATTTGATTCATATAAGCGTAAGGTTCCCGGTTGATCGACGTTTTCGATATCCCATCATGAGCCTCTTGCAAAAGTATAATTAGTGGTTCGACAGGCTCACCACGAGCGGGAAAAGGCTAATAAATCCAATAAAGATACCGTTCACCCTGAGCCTGTCGAAGAGTATTACCGGAGTTTTGCAATAGGCCCATTAGGAAAAGAATTTTATTTTCCGGTTCCTTACCATTATCACTTCGTTTTGCCAAGGAACTGATCCACCTCGGCCGGCATATCCTTCATCACCTGCGTATAGCAAGTGGGGCAGATACCATGGGTGAGCATGACGTCCGCATGGCGGTGCAGGTAATCCTCGATTGGCAACCATGCCTCATCAATGTCCCGCACTTTTTTACAGTAGCTGCAGATGGAAAGAAGCCTTCGCAGGGTCTTCAGTTCGTATCTGGCCCGCTCCAGTTCCTCCACCTTGGCAGTCAAGGTCTGGTTGGTCGTGGCGAGTTCAGCGGTGCGCTCCTTGACCCGATCCTCCAGCTCCCGATTTTTCTGGTTCAGCTCCTCGATCAGCTCCTGATTCCGTTGCTTGAGATGGTATCGTTCCACCGCCTGGGTGATCGTGACCTGCAGATCCATTTCGGTCCAGGGTTTGAGAATGTAGCGGTAGACATGCCCCTCATTGATGGCAGCGATGATATCCTGGGGATCAGTGTAGCCGGTGATGATGATCCGCTCGGCATCGGGCACCAGTTCCCGAGCCCTGGTCAGCAGGTCGACGCCCTTCATCCCCGGCATCCGCTGGTCGCTGACCACCAGGGCGATCTCCTTTTCCTCCTCCATTACCACCAGCGCCTCTTCGCCGGAGAGGGCGGTAAAGATCTCGAACCTGTCACAGAGCGCCTCCCGGAAGTTGATCAGGTTGATCTCCTCGTCGTCCACATACAGTATCTTACTCAAATTTGTCTTCATGGTGTACCCCTGTGATGATTGATAGTTTTTACTGCCACTTGAGCGGCAGGGTAATTTCAAATTCGGCGCCCTGGCCAGGTTTGCTTCGGGCCAGGATTGTCCCCTGGTGTTTCTTGATGATGCCATAGGAGATGGAAAGTCCCAGTCCTGTGCCCATTTCTTTGGTGGTGAAGAAGGGCTCGAAGATCTGGTTGATCACCTCGGCGGGAATGCCGGGGCCGTTGTCATGGAACAGGATGTGCACCTGCTCCCCAGCCGGCCAGGTGCGGATCAGGATGGTTCCCTGCTCGGGTATCGCCTGTATTGCGTTGAGCAGGAGGTTCATGAACACCTGGTTGAGCTGCCCCTGGACACCCTCCACCGGCGGCAGATTTTCGGCCAGATCCAGGCTTAATTCAAGGCGATACTTGTACTCCGGATAGGCCAGCGAGCAGGTGGTGCGCAGGCAGTCGTTGATGTCCACCGGCCTGGGCAGCTCATCGGCCGGTCGCGAAAAGTTTTTGAGGTCGCCGACGATTTTGTTGGTCCGCCGTGCCCCCTCGCTGATATTGTCGAGGAGCATGGTCAGCTTCCTGAAGATGGCCTCGCACCGCTCAATATCCGGTCGTTCTCCTGCCGGCCCATGGAGGAGTCCCTCCAACTCGCTGAGCTGTTTGCGTAGCGGCGGCAGCGCGCCGCTGATGAAATTGGTGGTATTGTTGATCTCGTGGGCAATGCCTGCCACCAGCCGGCCGATGGCCACCATCTTTTCCGACTGGGCCAGAAGTATGTGGCTCTCCTGGAGTTCGGTCATGGTCTGGCTCAGCTCCCGGGTGCGTTCCGTTACCGTCTTTTCCAGGCCGTCTTTAAGATCCTGGATGGTCGAGAAGGCCTTTTCGAGGTCGTTTACCAGCCGGGAAAAGGTATCTCCCAAAAGTCCCACCTCATCCGGCTCGACCGCTGTCTGGCTGCCTCGTGACCGGATGGTGTCGATCAGTCGTTTGAGCGGCGTCAACGTCTCGCGGGTCAGAGCATATGTGGCGGCCAGGGAGATGAGCAGGAAGAGGATGGTCAGCGCCGTCGTCTGGAGCACGGTTTTGTTTACTGCCTGGCCGAATAGACATTTGCCTATAGCCAACTGGGCATAGCCGATCACGGTGCGGGCCTGTCCCTTTTTTTCGGTGTCAAAGAAAAGGGATTCGTTGCTCTGCAGGTTGGCAACCACCGAGACCGGCGTTGTGAAGATGATCAGCTCGTCGTTCTCCCAAACCTTTCCCTGATCCGGATTTTGGCGGAAGGTGGTGAGGGCCTTGGTCATGGGGTCGATCAGATGTTGAGAGCCTGGGTGTTTATCTGTTTTGGGGGGAAACTGGCGCAGCATGACTCCGTCTTTGGTGTTGTAAACCGTAACCGCCTCGAGATCTTGATGGACATTGAGGGATACTAAGGTCTTCACTGCTTGGTCAATGCTGGTACGATCCTCGAAATAGAGCCCTGACTGGAGGGAGCCGGAGAGCATGGTGACCATCAGCTCCCCCTGCTGGTGCAGATGGTTCTTGAGCTCTTTGCGCTGGATTATATAGAAGGTTATCCCGGAGGTCACGGCAAAGCCAATCAGAATCAGGGACAAGGTCAGCAGGATCTTGAAGTTGAGGCCCATCCTGGGCAAACTGGGCCGAAGGGAAAGGCTCATGGTGCGATTCCTCCCGAGTATATCTCGTCCACCGCTGCCTCGTTGATCGTTATCCCCATCCTGTGAAACACTTGGGTGTTGACGATCACCCGTTGCCGGCGCGGCGTTTCCATCGGGATCTCGCCAGGCTTCGTGCCGGCGAGGATACGGGCCGCCATGTCAGCCGCCTGGCTCCCCATGTCAGCCATGTCGAAGGTGATGGCCACGGCGGCCCCGGCCTTGAGGTACTTGTCTGAAAAACTGATAATCGGGATGCGGTTGGCCATGGAGAAGTCCCGCAGGGTCTGCAGGGCCTGCGGGTTGGTAACCAGCTCATCGGGCAGTAACCAGTAGGCGTCGATGGTGGTGGCCAGGCTGTTCAGGGCCTCGGGCACCAGGGCAGGAGAGGCAACCTTTTTGAACAGCAGGGGCTTTATCGCACTCACCTGATTCATGAGCGCCTCCTGGACCCACTGGCCGCTCTGGGCCGGGTTGTACAGGGCACCGATACGGCGAACCTTGGGCATGAGCCGGCTCATCGCCTCCAGTTGCCGGGAAGGGAGGATGCGCAGGTCGATGCCGGTGAAGTTGGCGGGCAGCTTTCCGGCCGAGGGGGCCAGGAGGTAGAGGATGGGCGTCTGCTCCAGATCGCGGACGAAATCGAGGGCCGGATCGCCGATCACCACCACCAGTTGTGCATTTTGCAGTTGTTTTTTTAGCGCCCTCTTGTTCTCCTCGGGTTGCTTTGAGAGCAGGAGCTGTGATAAGGTACCATTAGTGATGCTCTTTGGTCCCGCAAGCGGCCGTTCTTCCATCCATGCCTTTTCAAAGCCCTGGCGGGCCTCCTCGTAGGGCTTCAACGGCGAAGACTGGAGCAGGACGCACTCCTGTCCCCAGGCCGTTGTCGCCAGCAGCAGGGCCAGCAGCGGCAGGATGAGGGTTATAAGCGTGGGCGGATGATGTCCGTGTTTCATCAGGGATCACAGAGTCGAGGACGTGATTGATTATCTGTCATTCTTCTTTCATCTAATAGGAAACTGCGTCTTATTGCAAGTGAATCCGTCAACCATCCTCAGCGTGAGGTGTTGGCTTTTTATCCACCGTCAAGAGAAGGAACTTAAAAACGATGCCCCCTGCCAAGTATCCCTGTTTCTCCCGTGGTCTGGCCCCCTTCGCCGCCACTCTGCTCTGTTGCGTCCCGGTTGTCCAGATTGCCCAGGCCGCCGATCCCGTGGCCATGTACTTCGATGATTCCCAGATGGTGGAGGTGGCCACCCGTGCCGCCAAGCCCATCACCCAGGTGGCCGAGAACGTCACCGTCATCAGCGGTGAAGAGATCGAGGCCATCCACGCCCAGAGCCTCAATGAGGTGCTGGACCGGGTGGCCGGGGTCTCGGTGAGCGGCCATCCGGCCGATTTCAACGGCAGTTCCTGGGTATTCATTCAGGGAAGCAGCGAGGAGCATGTACTGGTGCTCATTGACGGCGTCCGCCTCAACTCGGCCATGTCCGGGGCGGCAGATCTCTCCCATATCCCCCTGCGCATCATCAAGCGGATCGAGATCATCAAGGGGCCTGGCTCTGCGGTCTGGGGCTCCTCTCAGGGCGGGGTGATCAATATCATCACCAAGACTCCCACTCCCGGCGCCAGGCCGACCGGCTCGGTGGCAGGCGAGATCGGTGAGCGCGGGGTAGGGGCCTATGAGGTGGATGTCGGCGGTAAGGTGGACCGGGTCGGTTACTACCTCTACGCCGGTCAACAGGAGTCCGCTGGTCTTCTGAATAACCGCTACTACAATTCGGGCCGGGCCTACGGCAAGCTCACCGTCGACCTGCCGCACCAGGGTCTGCTCACCTTCTCCGGTATGGGGCCGTCGATCCCCACTACAAAACCGGCGATTTCGACTACGCTGCCCCCTATTTCAGCGAGGATATCGGCGACCGCACCCACTTTGTCACCGCCAACTACGACACCGTGCTCACCGAATCGCTCCACCTCAATATCGGCGCCCGTGACTATGAACGCAACTTTCTCAGCAACCACGATATCCTCTCTTCCAGCCCGGAGGGCGATCCCGGCTCCCTGTTCTGGAAGGCCAACTGGCATGAGCGCAGCCAGGGCGCCAATGGTCTGCTCACCTGGCACGATTCCTGGCAGCAGGTGGTCCTCGGTGCTGAGATCAACCGCAGCAAGATGGACAGTGTCACCGACTACGGTCCCTGGACCCAGGCCAACTGGGGCGCCCCACCCCAGGATGAGTCCCGGCCAGGCGTTGAGGAGGTCTGGGGTCTCTTTGTCAACGACACCCTGCGCCTGGGCCTGTTCACCCTCACGCCGGGAATCCGCTACGACCAGCACAGCATCAGCGGATCCATGGTCAGTCCCTCCCTGGGCGCCACCTATCTGCTGCGGCCCGACACCCTGCTGCGGGCCACCGCCGCGCGCGGCTTCCAGAACCCTGTTCTCTCTTACATTGCCGGCGGCGGCATCTGGGACAACCCCAACCCGGAGCTCAAGGCGGAAGAGGTCTCCTCGCTCCAGGTGGGGGTGGAGAACCGTAGCCTTTCCTTCATGTCCGTCAAGCTCGACGCCTTTCTCCACCACGTCACCGATACCTGGATTGTTGATTGGAACACCGGAATCTGGGCCAACGGCGGGAGCAGTGAGCGCAAGGGATTCGAGGCGGGGTTGGAGACCACTCCCTGGCATGACCTGAGCCTGGCCACTAATGCCACCTACACCCTGGTGACCCCGGAGGACGAGCAGGCGGACTCCTCTCCTTCCACCGCCGCCAACCTGATCCTGCGCTACCGCGACACGAGCGGCTGGAAAGGGGAGCTGGCCGGTCACTACATCTGGTGGGACCAGTACAAGATTGGCACGGCTGGGCAAGCGGCGGATATGATCTGGAGCCTGAGCCTGGGCCGCACCGTCTACAGCACCGACTGGCTCTCTTGTGAGCTCTACGCCAAGGCGTACAACCTCTTGAATGGCCAAGCCACTTCTGAGTCATACTATCCCCTGCCGGGCCGTTGGCTGCTGGCAGGCATGCGGGTGAGCTTCTGAGTCAGGAACCAAAAATGCGCAGCCTTTTTTCAAGGGCCATGGTGGCCTTTGGATCAACCCCAACCCAAGGAGGTATATATTATGGATTTGGAAAAAAATGATCTGGTGATTGTATTGGATTGTGGTAAGGACGTTGAGGAGGTGGTAGTCATGGCGGTCTGCTGTAAAGGTAAGCCGAGTGCGGCTGCAACCGCCGCCTCCACGGACCACTAACCTAAACCCGGCCCTGGGAGACTATTATTCCCCCAGGGCCCCTTCCCTGAACCCTGCCATGCCCCTTTCCCATTATCTGAAGATCCTGCCCCTGCCCGGCCAACCGGAGAAGCGGCTGCTCTTCTCCACCCGGACCTGCGGATTGGCCATTGTCGCCGCCGAGGCCCTGGCCGCCCTGCAGGACAACAGCGCCAGCCCTGAGCTGACCGCATCCCTGGCCCGGCTTTCCATGGTGGTGGCCGACCCGGCCCGCGAGCAGCAGGAGATGGGCGGCTACCTTCAGGAGCTCAATCGTCTGAACCCCAATCTGCGGGTCTCGGTGATCCTGGGTATGGCCTGCAACTTTGCCTGTGTCTACTGCTACGAGGGCAGCCTCAAGGGGGCGGCCGCCATGAATGATGCCACCGCCGACCAATTGGTGGCCTTTTTGCTGGCCCGGTTCCGAGCCGGTAAGAAGAAACGCCTCATCCTCGATTTCTATGGCGGCGAGCCGCTGCTCTATACCCCGCGCATCCGCTATCTGGCCGAACGTCTTCAACCGGCCATCGAGGCCTTGGGCGGAAAATTTGAATTTACCCTGGTCACCAACGGTTCGCTGTTGACCAGGGTGGTGGTAGAGGAGTTGGTGCCACTCGGCCTGGTCAGCGTCAAGGTCACCCTTGACGGCACAGCAGACAATCACAACCGTTTCCGGCCCTTTAAGGACGGTCGCGGCAGCTGGTCGGTCATCGTTGACAACCTCCTCGCCTGCCGGGGCCTCTGCGCAATCACCCTCAGCGGCAACCACACCGCCGAGAATTACACGGTTTTTCCAGACCTGCTTGATGCCCTGGCCGACAGGGGTTTTGCGACCAGCGACTTTGCCAGCGTCCAGTTCTATCCGGTGATGCAGGTCAACGATCAGTTTGCCAACCCCGAATTCACCGGCGGCTGCTGCTCCAACGACGAGCCCTGGGTCCACGCCACCTCGCTTATCCTGCGCGAGGAGATCCTGCAACGGGGCTACAACTTCCCCAAACTCTCCCCCAGCCCCTGCATGGTGGACCTTGACGATGCCTTCACCGTCGATCACGACGGAACCATCTACAAATGTGTCACCCTGATTGGTCACCCGGACCTTGCCTGCGGCGACATCCGGCAGGGTATGGCCCTGGGTTGGCAGGAGAGCTGGTGTCTGGACCACTGGCAGAATGAGGCGCAATGCCGCGACTGTGTCTACCTGCCCCTCTGCTTCGGTGGCTGCCGCGCCATGGCCTTTCAGCGTGACGGCCACATGAGGCA
Organism: uncultured Desulfobulbaceae bacterium; assembly: GCA_903887485.1. Taxonomy (GTDB): domain Bacteria; phylum Desulfobacterota; class Desulfobulbia; order Desulfobulbales; family Desulfocapsaceae; genus UBA2270. Next base: position 54,649 of record CAISPV010000105.1, read on the forward strand.
GGTGGATTGCCAGCGCGCATTGTTTGACGCCACCCTGGAGCCCATGCTGCAACAGGATCTCAGGTATCGATATGCATGACCATCCCCTCGCTTTCTTCCAGCCGCATCTTTAAATCCTCCGGTAACACCTCTGCTCTTTTCTCCACAGGCACCACATCCGGCGGGTGCCATCCCTTTTCAATTCGGCCAGATCATGCGCTCTCGTTCATGGCAGTTTCTTTATTTTTTCCAGATGAAAAATTAACCCTTGATTTAATAATAGTTATCAATTAGATTTGAGATTAATTACTATTAAGGGGGAATTATGCCAGTACGGATGACCAGCCAGCGCGAAATAATTCTTCAGGAATTGCAGAAAAGCAGACAGCATCTGACCGCTGATGAACTGTTCCGGGTTGTCAGGAAAAAAATGCCCCGAATCAGTCTGGCCACGGTTTACCGGAATCTCGAACTTCTGTCAGAGGCCGGCGTGATCGCCAAGCTGGAGGTGAGTGGTCGCCAGAGGCATTTTGATAGTGAAGTGGTTGGTCATGATCACGTCACTTGTGTGCTATGTCACAGAGTAGAGAATGTGCGTTTAGAGGGGATAAAAGAAGATTGTCCTTCACATGGTGTGGTGGATGGGTATATTATAAAAGGACGCAGGTTAGAGTTTTTTGGGCTGTGTCCCCGGTGTCAGAAAAAAAACAGAGCTATAAAAGGAGACGATACGATGGGATGTGGATGCGGATGTGCGAAAAAAATGCTGACAGATGAGCAGAAAAAGGTGTTGCAGGCTATGGCTGATTGTGATGGCCCTTGTGCCGCCAAGGATATTGCGGCCGCCACGGGTCTTGATGCCAAGATGGTCAGTGGCAAGATAGCTGATCTCAAGAAGCAAGGCTTTGTTGACAGTCCGGTGCGCTGCAAGTACGGCATCACCGCTGAAGGCCGGACGGCCATGAAGGGTTAGTACCCTGTCGAAATGTCGGTGCCACTTTTTTTAAGGGGTACCTGTATCCTCTCACAACTTAATGAACTGAATAAGGAAAAAGATAATGAACCCACTTGTAACCAATGAAGCCCCTGATTTTAAAGCTATTGCCGTAATGCCCGACAACTCTTTCAATGATGCCTTTACCCTCTCCAGTCTGCGCGGCCAATATGTGCTGCTGTTTTTTTATCCACTGGATTTCACCTTTGTTTGTCCTTCCGAGATCCTGGCCTTTAACAGGGCCCTTGGCCAGCTTAAGGAGCGGAACTGTCAGGTGGTGGGGGTTTCGGTTGACTCTCATTTTACCCATCTTGCCTGGAAGAATACGGCGATTAATGACGGCGGTATCGGCAATATCCAGTTTCCGCTGGTGGCTGATCTCGATAAAAGTATTGCTCAGAACTATGGGGTGTTGCTGCCCATGGGCATTGCCCTCCGTGGTCTGTTTGTTATTGACAAGGAAGGGGTGATCCGCAGTCAGGTGGTCAATGACCTGCCGCTGGGCAGAAGTGTGGATGAGGCCCTGCGGGTTCTTGATGCCCTGCAGTTCACCGAGCAGTATGGCGATGTCTGTCCGGCCAACTGGAAAAAAGGTGACGATGCCATGACCCCGACGGCTGCCGGTGTGGCCAAATATCTAACGGAACATGCGAATGGTTAATGAGTATTGATGCATATGGCTGGTGTCCGGCGGGCAGGGTGTTCTGCCCGGCCTGCCGGATGGCGGTAAATGAAAAAATCTACAGGGAGACATGACGATGGCTGAGAAACTTGGTGTTTACAAATGTAATATCTGTGGCAATATCGTTGAAGTCCTTCATGCCGGCGGCGGCGATTTGAGTTGTTGCGATGCGCCGATGGTGTTGATGGCTGAAAATACCGTGGATGCGGCCAAGGAAAAACATGTGCCGGTCATCACCAAGGTGGATGGTGGCTACAAGGTCAATGTCGGCAGTGTTGCCCATCCCATGGAAGAGAAACATTATATCGAATGGATCGAGTTGATTGCCGGCGACTCCTGTTACCGCCAGTTTTTGAATCCCGGCGATGCCCCGGAGGCCTTTTTTGCCGTCAAGGCTGACAAGGTTACGGCAAGAGAGTACTGCAATTTGCACGGCCACTGGAAGGCCTGATCTTGCGGCCGTTTCGTGGTTGAATTTGCAATCGGGTTCAATCTGACAAAAAGACTGAGAAGGAGAAAACAGTATGGTCGCACCGGAGGAAATGTATCAGTGCCAGATGGTAAATTGTGGGTATATCTACAATCCGGACAAAGGGGATCGCAAAGGTAAGATTGCCAAAGGCACCCAATTCAAGGATCTCCCCGATGATTGGCACTGTCCGGTCTGTGGGGCCAGTAAAAAGGCGTTCAGACCCCTGGCAGGACCGGGCTCTGTTCACGCGGAAAATGCACAGGCCCAGGCGGCCTCTGCGCAATCTTCAGGGAGTACGGGCACCATGCAAAAATATCGATGCAATATCTGTGGGTATGTTTATGATCCGGCAGTAGGAGAGCCCGCCGCCGGGATTGCTCCCGGGACAGCCTTTGAGGATGTCCCTGATGACTATGAGTGTCCGGTCTGTGGGGCAACAAAGGATGATTTCGCCGCGATTTGATCTTGCCTTGAGACGCAGAGGGTTTTCTGTCTTCCTCTGCGTCTCGGCATGCCGGAAAAATTTTATAAAATAACTGGTGAGGCTCTTGCAAAATGACCAATATGTCATTCCCGAGTGCTTTTATCGGGAATCCATTGTTGTAAATTCAGCCTGTTATGGATTCCCGCCTGCGCGGGAATGACGGTTTTGGATTTAATTCGTCATTTTGCAAGAGGCTCTGGTTGTGCTGAATTAATTTCTTGGTAATACGGGCTTAAAGAGGTTACAGAGTGCAAAAGAAGATCTTGCTGGTCGCTTTTCAGGGGCAGCCTATGTGCTTTATCCATGTCCTGCTGAATGCGTTAGATCTGCAGGCGAATGGTCATCAGTGTAAAATTATCATTGAAGGCGAGGCTACACGCCTGATTCCCGAGATCAGTCAGGAGGGACATTTCCTTAATGCCCTGTATCGGCAGATGCTTGCGCAGGGACTTCTCGAAGGCGTCTGCCGCGCCTGCTCATCCAAGATGCAGGTACTCGAACTTATAAAAAAAGAAGGCCTTCCCCTCCTTGATGACATGTCAGGGCATCCGGGGATGGCGAAATATATTGAACAAGGGTTTGCAATTATAAATTTCTGACAGGAGGGCAGCGCATTGAAACCGATTAAGATTGCCGAAAATATTTACTGGGTTGGGGCCATTGACTGGGATATACGTGATTTTCACGGGTATTCCACCAACAGAGGGACCACGTACAATGCCTATCTGATCATGGATGAGAAGATCACCCTCATCGATACGGTCAAGAGTTCCCATAAAGCCGATCTTATTGCCAGGATCAGTGAAATTGTTGATCCAAAGAAGATTGATTACATCGTGGTCAACCATGTGGAGATGGATCATTCCGGCGCCCTGCCCGATATGATTGAGTTGATCCAGCCGGAGAAGATCATCTGTTCCACCATGGGACAGAAGGCCCTGGTCCAGCATTTTCACCGGGAAGACTGGCCCTATGAGATTGCCACGCCGGGCAAGGATATCAGCCTGGGCGCTAAAACCCTGTCATTTCTCGAAACCCGGATGCTGCACTGGCCGGATTCCATGTTCACCTATGTGAAAGAGGATAAAATCCTCTTCTCCAGTGATGCCTTTGGCATGCATCTTGGCACCAGTGAGCGGTTCGATGATCAGGTCGATCCGGCCATCCTGCTGGATGAACTGACCAAGTATTACGCCAATATCCTCACCCTTTACTCACCCCTGGTGAAAAAACTGATCGCCAAGATCCAGGAGATTGGCCTCGAGATCAAGATGATCGCCCCTGATCATGGTGTGGTCTGGCGATCCAACCCGATGATGGCCATTGAGGCTTATGACCGGTGGAGCCGGAATGAGGGCAAGGGCAACGCCTTGATTATTTATGATACCATGTGGCATTCCACCGAGAAGATGGCAAAAGAGGTGGCAAATGGTCTGCAGGACGAAGGGATTTCCGTGAAGCTGTTCAATCTGCGCTATAATCATCGCAGTGATGTCATGAAGGAGGTGCTTGATGCCAGCGCCATTATCCTGGGTTGTTCCACCCTCAATAATGGGCTGTTGCCGAGGATGGCCGGTTTTCTCATGTATATGCGCGGCCTGCGGCCCACGAACAAGATCGGCGCTGCCTTTGGTTCCTATGGCTGGTCGGGTGAAGCGGTGAAACTGCTCAATGAGGCCATGACCGAGATGAAGTTTGATCTTGTTGATGAGCAGGGCATTAAGGTGAAATATGTCCCTGAGACCACTGATCTGGCCAACTGTGTTGAACTTGGACGTAAGGTTGGTCAGGCCCTGAAGGAGAAAAAATGAAGATCCATATAGACAAGAATGTTGTTGAATTCCTGCCGGAAAATGAGCAGGAGACTGCGTCTCTCGAGACCTTGTGGCGGGTGGTGGTCGATTGCGCCCATGAAAATAAACGGTTGACCGCCATTGGCGAATATATTCCGATGAAGCAGAATCTGGCCCGGTTTGTGATTGAGGGGACTCCCGGCACCACGACCTATACCGAGGACACGGCCGCTGAGGAGTGTACGGTGATCTGCACCACTTGCAATAAATACATGCGCCTCAAAGGTGGAGACGCGGTGCCGGTATGCTGCGGACGTCCTATGGAAACGGCTGATTAAAGGGGTTTCCAGTCAGCATGTATGCGCCTGCTGAAGAGATTGTGCAGATTGTTGATCGCGACAATCTGGTGACGGGCGCCCTGCCCCGTCACCAGATGCGCAGTCGTGGTCTGATCCATCGGGCGAGCTATATTCTGGTTTTCAATCAGCGGCAGGAACTCTTTGTCCAGAAAAGAACGACCATCAAGGATATCTATCCCGGATACTGGGATGTGGCCGCTGGCGGCGTGGTGCTTGCTGCGGAGTCCTATGAGCAGTCCGCGTCCCGGGAGCTGACGGAAGAACTTGGCATCTCCGGGACTCCCCTCACCCCGCTTTTTGATCACTACTTTGAAGACGCCACCAACCGGGTCTGGGGGCGGGTCTTCCGCTGTACCCATGAAGGCCCTTTCACCTTGCAGCCGGAAGAAGTCGAATCCGGGCGTTTCATGTCGGTCCCGCAGATCCTGGAAAGTTGTCTCCGAGAACCTTTCACCCCTGATGGCATTCTGATCCTGCAAAAAATGGAACAGGATCATTCTGGACGTTTTATTATGTCATGAAGAATAAGTCCGATGTCTGTTCCCTTTAACTAAGAGTGGCAGCTTATGTTTGTTGCAAAACAACAGTCGGCTTTTTCAGGATTTGCTTACGATTTCTTTGATGCTGATGATAGCAAGATTGGCACCCTGCATTGGCCTGATTTTGCGGAAGCTACGAATGCAAGATTGAAGAATTTGCTTCCAGGGTTCCTCAGTACCAAGATTGAAATCAACTATGACGGTCATGATTATCAGATCGTATTTGAATATTTAACCAGGGATTGGAACAACGATGTGAGATTTGTGCTGAAGGATGGTGATGCCGTTCTTGCCTCAGCGGATGTTGTCAGAGTAAAGAAGTTCTTTGGTCGCCACACTATCATGATTTTACAGCCATTCACGGGAAAGGTAAGTAAGAGAAGCACTTTCTTCGCTACACGCTATGAAGTGATAATTGACGGAGCAGTTATTGGCACTCTGGCCGAGAAGGCAATGCTGACGTTGAAGCGTAAGCTGTCGATCAATCTTCCTGGTTCGATAAGTCTCCCCGTTCAGTTCTTTATCTTCTTTCTGGTTTGCAATCATGCCTATAGATAAAGTGGCGGCAAGCGCAGGTCATTGGCGGTTGTGGTCTATCTGTTCAGGAGTTTTGCTGTGCCATTTAGCTATCGTTTCGGGCTTGGGACAGCCGATGACAGAGATGATCGGGAACGGCGAACGCGGTGAGTTGCGTCTTTGTATCTCCCATTCGTAGGGGGATCCGGTGAGCGATGCGGTCATCGCCGTCAATTCTTCGGGGGTATAGGAGCGCAGGCAGGAGATGATGCCGTCGACCATGACGAGGAGCGGCACCACCGGCAACAGATAGGTCAACAGGAGCCGCGACCAGCGAAAGGGGCGGATATTTGGTGTATGCAGCAGGACGAAAAGGGGAGCTGTGAGCATGGTGAGAACGGTGGCCAGCCGCCGGTCGGTCATCTCGAAGATGCCGATGCCGTGTCCGGAGTCCACCGCGTCCTGCAGCACCTGTTGCGCCAGGGCTGGTGCGAAATGGTGGAATGAACCGAACAAGGTCCTGAAACCATCGATCTCCTTCGGGAGGGCGCAGGCATCAAGAGGTTCTTCCCTGAAGTCGATTACTCCGCCGGAAAGGTCGCGGGCCAGCTGAAAGGCCGCCAGGTTTGGGTAGCGGTCGGTCAGAATGATCCGAAATGATTTTCCGAAGGCACGGCTGATCGTTCCATAAAGTCCTTGCCAGGGCCCGCAGCCACCGGAGCAAAGGTCTATGATCTGCCGGGCGTCAACCCTTTGCAGGAAATAGCAGAGGGTCGGCAAAAGAGGGGTGTACTGCCCCCAATGGTTGGTGGAGTACTGGAGGAAATCGGTCACGGCGTTGCGGAGCACCCTGGGGCACCAGGGCTGGTCGTGAATCTCTCCAAGCTCTATTCGTTTAAGGATAAACATTCGCTTTTTGTAATTTTGGCCGGAACCAGGGAAAAGTCTTATGGCCTTGGACATATTGCACATTTATTGACCCGGAAGGTCTGCAGGTAATGTGGAAAACCAGGGTTGATTTTCTCCCCGCTTCATTTCTTCTGAACTTGCAAAAGTGACTGCTGTTGCTTCCGCTGAGTGTCCTTCTTTAGCCGACCCCCCCATGGAAATCAATCTCTTTTCGACGATCTTGGCAGGAATTGAAACAGGTCAAGCGCTGGGCCAGGTAAGCGATGGCTCTGGTCGTGGCCTGTGAATGGATGGGTTCTTTGTAACGGCTTCTAATAATCTGGAGTTTGCAACCTTAAAATGGTATAGTTTCTGCCTTGTGGGTGGAAATATTGTTCAGGATCCGGATATTTGTTACCTGCTATAATGGTTGCTCTCTTTAAGCACTTGGGTGTCCCGATTGGTTTTCCTGTCGGGGCGCTGGAATGATTTAATAAAATTAACATTACCGTAAGGCATTGAATGATAAAAGTATTTCTCAAAAAGGTCGGAAGCAAACTCAGGAATATTGCCAAATCCGGCAAAAAAGAGCATGGCAATCCGGCCAATGAGCTGCCTGTGCCCCAGTCTGCTGTCCATCAGGATGTGTCGCCAGACCAGGATTTGGCTGAGCTGCAGAGAGAATCTGCGGAGGGAGAGATCGTATCCCGGCCGCGTCGTCCTCCCCGGCCCAAGCGAGAACGGCAGGAACCCGAGTGGGATCTTGCCCAGTTTGCTGTTGAGCCGGTTGCGGGCAAGACCAGATTCCATGATCTTGATTTGCCTCTTGTCCTGATGCACGCCATTGCCGATCTGGAGTTTCAATTCTGTACCCCCATTCAGGCCCAGGCCCTCCCTGATGCCCTGCTGGGCCGTGATCTTATTGGTCGGGCCAGCACCGGCACCGGCAAGAGCGCGGTTTTTATCATCGCCATTTTCACCAGATTATTGCGGGAGCAGGAGCGGGGCAAGTCGGCGCCGGTGGGCACGCCGCGGGCCCTGATCATTGCCCCGACCCGTGAGCTGGTGATCCAGATCGCCAAAGACGCCAAGGCCTTGGCCAAATATACGAACCTGAAGATCGTTTCGGCCTATGGCGGCACCGATTATCAAAAACAGGAAAAAAGTATGACCCAGCAGGTGGTGGATGTGGTGGTAGCCACTCCCGGTCGACTCCTTGATTTTGAAAGCAAGAAGATCATCAACCTCAATCGGGCGGCCATCATGGTCATTGATGAGGCCGACCGGATGCTCGATATGGGTTTTATCCCCGATGTACGTCGGATTATCTACAAAACTCCCCCTAAAGAGAAGCGTCAGACCATGCTCTTTTCGGCCACCTTTACCCCGGAGGTCAAGCAGCTCTCGGCCCAGTGGTGTAAGGATCCCCTCACCGTTGAGACCGAGGCTGATCAGGTGGCAGTCGACACCGTGCAGCAGATTGTCTATCTGACCACCACCGCCGAGAAATTTACAGTGCTTTACAATCTGATCGCCAACACCGAGCATGAGCGGATCATGGTCTTCACCAATATGAAGAATGAGGCCAGAAGGCTCAGTGAGCGGCTGGAGCGGCACGGGGTCAAATGCACCCTGCTTTCCGGTGATGTCCCGCAGGAAAAAAGGACGTCGCGCCTTGAGGCCTTCCGCGAAGGGCGGGTCAAGGTGATGATTGCCACCGATGTGGCCGGGCGCGGCATTCATATTACCGGCATCAGCCATGTCATCAACTACACCCTGCCCTATGAGCCGGAGGACTATGTGCATCGGATCGGCCGTACCGGTCGGGCCGGGGTTTCCGGGATCTCGATCAGTTTTGCCTGCGAGGAGGACGCCTTTGTCCTGCCCGAGATTGAAGAGTATCTCGGTGAGCCGCTGCATTGCATTCAGCCCGAGGAATCCCTGCTGGCAGCCGTACCGGCAGGCCAGCCCAAGCCCAGTGGTTCGGGCGACAGGGAGGGCGCAAGTCGTGGACGCTCCGGTGGTGCGGGAAGCAGGAGTGGATCAGGAGCAAGGAGTGGCTCCTACAAAGGAAGAAGGAAATAACGTTTCATGATTCATCTGACCAATATTACCAAACAACATGGCTCCCAGATTCTTTTTCAGGACGCCAGTCTGCAGATTCTTGCCTCCAGCCGTGCCGGGCTGGTGGGCCCCAATGGCGCCGGCAAGTCAACGATATTCCGCCTGATTACCCGAGAGGAAGAGGCGGATAAGGGCGAGATCTCCTGCGCCAAAAAGACCGTGATCGGCTATTTTTCCCAGGACGTGGGCGAGATGGCAGGGCGTACGGCCCTGGCCGAGGTGATGGCGGCGGCAAGCGAGGTCACAGAGCTTGGCGAGCAGATGCGGGAAATGGAGATGGCCATGGGGCAGCCCATGGAAGATGATGAGATGACCGCTCTGCTCGAGCGCTATGGCAATGCGGTTGAGGAGTTCGAGCATCGGGGCGGCTATGACCTGGAGGCCCGCGCCCAGGCGGTGCTGACTGGCCTTGGGATCGGGCCGGATGCGTATCAGAATCCGGTGGAGTCCTTCAGCGGCGGTTGGAAGATGCGGATTGGTCTGGCCCGGATTCTGACCGTCAACCCGGATGTGCTGCTTCTGGACGAGCCGACCAACCATCTGGATGTGGAGTCGATTATCTGGCTGGAGGAGTGGCTGGCCAGTGAGTTTAAGGGCGCATTGCTCATGACCTGCCATGACCGTGAGTTCATGAACCGGATTGTTAATCGGATCATTGAGGTGGCGGGCCAGACCGTGACCACCTATAGCGGCGATTACGATTTCTATCTGCGCGAACGCGAGATCCGGCGGGAGCAGCTCCTGGCCAGTTACCGCCGTCAGCAGGAGATGCTGGCCAAGGAAGAGGACTTTATCGCCCGCTTTGCCGCCAGGGTCTCCCATGCAGCCCAGGTGCAGTCCCGGATCAAGAAGCTGGAGAAGATCGAGCGTATCCAGTTGCCGCCCGAACAGAAGGTGGTGCGCTTTGAGTTTGCGGAACCCCCACGCAGCGGTGATGATGTGGTGCGCATGGAGGCCCTGTCTAAGTCCTGGAGTCAGGAGACTGGCCAGGAAAGATCGGTCTTCGGCGGGGTGAGCGGGGTGATCCGCAGGCAGGAAAAGATTGCGGTGGTCGGGGTGAACGGGGCCGGCAAGTCAACCTTTCTCAAGGTGCTGGCCGACCAGGTCGCGCCAACAAATGGCACGGTTAGTATTGGCGCGGGTGTGTTGCCCGGTTATTTCAGCCAGCATTCCATGGAGCTGCTCAACCCGGACTTCACTGTCTTTGAGACGGTGCAGGCGGTCATCCCCACCGGTAATATCGGGGTGATCCGTAACCTCTGCGCCGCCTTTCTCTTTCAGGGGGATGATGTGGATAAGCGGATTGCCAACCTCTCCGGCGGGGAAAAGAGCCGGGTGGTGCTGGCTACCCTTCTGGCCCAGCCCCTGAATTTTCTCATTCTCGATGAACCGACCAACCACCTTGATATCCAGTCCCGTGAAGTTCTCCTTGAGGCCCTGCAGAAGTTTACCGGCACGGTCATCCTGGTCAGTCATGACCGGCACTTCCTGCGCCTGCTGGTCGATCGGGTCTTTGCCATAGACCACGGCGCTCTGCACACCTATGAGGGAGATTACGGCTATTATCTGAGTAAATCCGCCCAGGATGAGCTGGAACCTAATTAAAAAGAGGGCGTTCCTTATGAGCCTCTTGCAAAAATGGTCTTTTCGCCCAAACTCTGCGTTATGCTTAAAATTTTATCCTCGGAATATCAACTATATGCCTGCGGTAAAATTTTTCGCATGCCTTGATTTTGAACGAAAATCCTCATTTTGCAAAAGGCTCTTATTGGTTGAAAAAATATGCAGAGAAGGATAAATACGATAAGATCATAATCCGAATCTGTACTTGCGGTGTTTGTGTGAAGCTCTTTTCTGAAGGCGAGGCATCGGAAAAGATAAGAAAAAACTTTTCAATCATCATTTTTTTTCATCAGACAATATCATGGCAACGCCTACCCCCGGTAACAACAGCAGCAATCCTGTCAGAACGTATCGAAATGTTCCCCATTATGAAATTCAGATCATCTCTCGGTCGCCCGAGCTGGAATTCATTACCAGTACCATCGAGTCCACCTTGTGTCGTCTCGGATTTTCAGATCCGGACGTGAATTTTATGGACAAGGATGCGGCCAGACTTCTGGAGTTATTTTTTGATCAATATCATTTCAAGGAAACGGAGCTGGCGTTTGCTGATGCTGCGCAGGAAAAGGACCACGCCCTTCTCAGCAAGGTTATCGAGGAGGATCTGTCAGATATTCCGAAAGAGGATCTGGTGCGGATTATGGCCTCTATCCATCGTGCTATTCAGCGGAGAACCAAAGGGGGCGATGAGTATCTTCGCTTTATCAATGAATATGCCGGAGACTGAGTGGCATGGATTTATTCTCAATCCCTTTCATTCTTCCTTGTGAGTTTTCACATAGTTAAAATCGCAGATCAGTGGAGCGTGGTCTGAGAGCCGGATGTCGGGGATATAAAAATTGACGGCCTCGAGCTCCGGGCTGTGCAGGATAAAGTCGAGTTGACGATGAGGGGCATGACTGGGGTGTGAGGGGTGGTGCATGGGGTTTGCGTCTTGCAGACCGGTGGCTGCCTTAAAGAGTTCCAACTCTCTGCCGCCGCCAAAGGTGTTGAAATCTCCGGCCACGATCATTGGTTTGGTATTCTTTTTAAGCAAGCGGTGCAGGTGCTCAAGCTGTTGTTGACGGTGCCGGTATTTCAGTGACAGGTGGACGATAAAGACAACAATATCAGGAAGCTCCACCTCGATGACCAGTCGTTTAACCCCTTCATCAAAATAATGAAAGTGATGAGAGATAATTGTTTCGCTGGTGAGCAGGGCGTTGGATTGCTTGTTGAGCACCGGCACTTTGCTGGCCAGTGAATTGTTGGCGTATTTCGTTTCAACGATGTGAAATTGATGAAGTTTTCTGGCGATAATATCGGCCTGGCAGCACCTTGCAGATCGATACGAGCCTGAGTCCACCTCGATTAAGGCAATGATATCCGGTTTGACTGATTCGATGAATTCGACGATCTGGGTCAGGATATTGCTCGTGTGCCTGAAAAAGCCGGAAAAAGGCAGCGGCAGATGGTAGCCCACACCGTGGCCGGTAGCATAGCGTATGTTATAGAGGAGGAAGCGCATGGCATATGATACAGCTTTCTTGATGGCGTGGCAATATTTAGGTGCTGTTAAGAAAAGAACAAGTTTTTTCGCTCTTTTCTTTTACAGCACCTTATGCCGCTTCACGGAAAACGCCAATATTTCCCAATGTTGCCTTGAAGCGGCGTCTGGCAGGTTGCGGAAATGAAACAAATAAATAAGTGTAAACCAGGGAAGAGAACATGACCACCATAAAGATCGGATCACGGAAGAGCAGACTGGCCATGTGGCAGACAGAGACTGTTGCCGGCATGTTGAATGAACAGGGGATGGAGACGGTGATCAGCTCCATGGAGACCAAGGGTGACATGATTCTGGATGTGTCCATTGCCAAGATTGGCAGCAAGGGGGTGTTCACCGAAGAACTTGAGGAGCAGTTACAGAGCGGCGCCACCGATATTGCCGTGCACAGCGCTAAGGATATGCAGTCGATGCTGCCGGAAGGGTTTGGCCTGATCGCCTTTACCGCCAGGGAAAAGGTCAATGATGTCCTGCTGGCCCTCGATAAGGGGCTGGATCTGGATGATCCCGGCAAAAAGATCCGCATCGGCACCTCTTCGGTGCGGCGGATTGCCATGTTGAAACACTATTATCCCCATGTCCAGACCGTGGAGATGCGTGGCAACCTGCAGACCAGGATCCAGAAGCTGCGCGATGGGGCCTGTGATGCCCTGATGCTGGCCTATGCCGGGGTCAAGCGGATGGAGTATGCGGATATGATCGTCAAGGTCTTTCCCGAAGATGAATTCGTGCCGCCGGTGGGTCAGGGCTGTATCGCCATTGAGTGCTCAGATCAGCTGTCTGCGGAGAAGAGGGCCATGGTCCGTGCTTGTTTGAATAACCCGGACAGTGAGTCCTGTCTTCTTGCCGAACGGGCCTACCTGCGCAAGCTCGAAGGCGGTTGCTCGATTCCGGCCTTTGGTCTGGCAGTGCTGGACAAGGATATCCTGACCCTGACCGTCGGCCTTGCCAGCCTTGATGGAGGCACCATCCTCAGAAAGACGGAGCAGGGGCCCCGCCAGGATGCGGAAAAACTGGGGGAACGATTGGGGGATTATATCCTGAACAATGGCGGCCGGGAAATGCTGGCGGAGATCCGCCGGCATCAGGGGTAAATTCCCTTCAGCCTTCAGCCTTCAGCCTGAGCGCCTGACTCCTTGTTTTTAGTAACTCCCATCAAGTAGTCAATCCACGCCTCAAATCCCTCTCCGCTGGTGGCGGAGAGGGCCATGACCTGTAACCTCGGGTTGAGGTGCAGGGCATCGGCCCTGGCATCGGCCACCGGAAAGTCAAAGTAGGGCAACAGGTCGATCTTGGTGATCACAAAGATCTGGGAGCTGATAAAGGCCTTGGGGTATTTGGCCGGTTTGTCAGGGCCTTCCGGCACCGAGACCAGCACCACCCGCTGGTGTTCTCCCAGATCAAAGGTGGCCGGACAGACCAGATTGCCTACATTTTCAATAAAGAGCAGGTCCAGTTTGTCGCCGCCCGGTTCCTGCTCCAGCAGATGCAGTCCCTTGTGGATCTGCGCCGCATCGAGATGACAGGCGCCGCCCGTGGTCATCTGCACCACCGGCACTCCTTTGGCCCTGATCCGCTGGGCGTCGCGGTCGGTCTCGATATCGCCTTCAATCACCCCTATCCTGATTTTTCCTTTTAGTCGTTCAATAGTCTTTTCGAGCAGAGTGGTCTTGCCGGAACCCGGACTGGAGATCATATTGATGGCCACGACCCCCATGGCCTCAAAGTGGGCCCTGTTCCCGGCGGCAATGGCATCATTGGCCGCCAGCAGGCTCTGATGGACCTTGATGACTCGGGAGTCGGTATTGTGGCTGTGGTTATCTGTAAGATCGCATCCGCAGGAATCACACATGGGGGGCACCGTTAGTTAAAAAAGGTTAAAAGAAAGTCAGGTAGAGAGACTGAAGGCCGAAGGTTTTTATAAGGACAAAGAATGCATGATGATCGAGATTTCAGTCTTCAGTCTTCAGTCTTCAGTCTTCAGCCTAAACACCCTTATCTATTCCATTTCCACCTGATTGAGGATGATTGCATCTCCTCCCTCGGGGATCAGGAGGGTTTCGTCGCATTCCGGGCAAGAGTCGGGTCGAATAAGTGATGATTGTCTGTGACCGCAACGGATGCATTGATAGGTCGCCGGCGGGTTGACGATGATCAATCTTGCCCCTTTGGTCAGGCTGTTTTCCGCCGAGAGGATGTCAAAGCCGAACTGGAATGAGTCAATCACCACCCCGGAGAGCGGGCCGATATCCAGGGTTACGGTAATAACCCGTTTCTTGTTATGCTCGGTGGCCAGGTCTGCCAGTTGCGCGAGCAGGGCTTGAACCAGCGACATCTCATGCATGGTGCACGACCTTCGCTGTTGCCTGGAGCTTTTCGGTGATGGTGTGCCCGGCCTGCCGCAGCCAGTTGACTATTCGCTCCGCAATCTCTTTCACCCGTGGAGCGACCTGGGGCGACAGTTCCATGGAGGTTTGCAGGTCGGCGGGTACGACGCAGAAGAACTCCACGGTCTCCGGTTGGCAGTCGCGCAGTTTGCAGATCTCCAGCATCTCGAGCAGACCCAGCTGGTGCGGGGACATCTTGCTGGGGATAGTGCCGGCGCCGATATCCTTGCTGCTGAAGCAATGAACCGATCCTGGCTCTGCGTCCAGGGCCACCACATCAATAACCAGAATCGGGTCACATTCCTCAAGAAAGGGGGCCATGTAGATGCCGGCGGTACCGGCATCGTTGAGCCGAATATCTTCTGGGAAGGTATAATTTTGCTCCAGATAATGGATCGTATGGATACCAAAACCTTCGTCCGAGAGCAGCAGATTGCCAATCCCGAGAATCCCCGCCTTTTTTTGTTTTGTCATTTCTTGCATGGTCTCAGCAGATTCGTGGTAGGGGGGCGCCGTGCAGGGGCGTTATCACCCTTGTTCCCCCAATGGTTGTTTTGAGGATGACCCGGCCGGCACCACCGGATGTAGCCGTGCCGATGATTGCGGCCTCTGCACCCTCCGGACAGGCTTGCATAAGAGTCAGGGCCTGATCAGCGACTTCAGGGGCGACCAGGGTCAGACATTTTCCTTCATTGGCCAGATAGAGCGGGTCAAGGCCCAGGATCTCGCAGGCGGCGCGCACTTCCGCCCGGACCGGGATGCACCTTTCTTCGATTTCAATCATCAGGCCGGAGCTGCCGGCAATCTCGCAGAGGGAGGTGGCGACCCCGCCTCGGGTGGGGTCGCGCAGGGTGTGGATGCTGCCAGTCGGCAGACCGGCCAGCAGCCTCTGGATCATCGTGTGCAGGGCCATGGAGTCGCTACGCAGATCACCAGCGAGGGCAATACCGGCGCGGCGGGTCATGATGGTGATTCCATGGTCGCCCATGGAGCCGGAAAGGATGATCTTATCTCCCGTTTTAGCCTTGGTGGCAGAGATCTCCACACCGTCGGCCACCAGACCAATCCCGGAGGTGTTGATGAAGATCTTGTCGGCTTTGCCCCGGGGGACCACCTTGGTGTCGCCGGTGACAATGGGCACACCGCTGGTCAGCGATGCGTCTCGGATCGAGATGATGATCCGCTCCAGGTCGTCGAGCGGCAGCCCCTCTTCCAGGATCAGGCCCAGGCTCAGACAGAGCGGCTTGGCGCCGCGCATGGCCAGGTCGTTGATGGTGCCGTGGACGGCGAGGGTGCCGATATCGCCGCCGGGAAAGAAGATGGGATCCACCACATAGCTGTCGGTGGTAAAGGCGAGCCGCCCCGGCTGGTTGTCCATGACCGCGCTGTCTTCCAGGGCTGACAGGATCGTGTTGCCCAGGTGCTTCAGGAAAAGAGTGCTGATCAGTTCCTGGCTGGCCAGTCCGCCGCTGCCGTGGTCAAGAAGGATGGTTTTTTGTGATAGATCGTGTTTCATGACAAGATTTTCTCTGAGTAATTTCCATAGGTAAACCAGGCGCTACAGGTCCCTTCGCTTGAGACCATACAGGGGCCAATGGGGCTTGATGGGGTGCAACGCGAGCCAAAGAGCGGGCAGGCGGGCGGCGTGGTGATCCCTTTGAGAATCTGTCCGCAGAGGCAGCCCGGTGGTTCCTTGGACTCGGGGACGGTGATCGATAGACGGGACTGGGCGTCAAACCCGGAAAATTCCTTCCTGATGGCAAGGCCGCTGCCTCCAATTGTACCTAAACCCCGCCATTCCATGTCCACCGGTTCAAAGATGGTTTCCACCATCGACCTGGCCCGGGCGTTGCCTTCCCAGGTGACTGCCCGGGTGTAGGCATTTTCCACTTCGGCCCGCCCTTCACCAATCTGTCTGGCCATGAGGATCAGGGCCTGGAGGATATCGGTGGGTTCAAAACCGCCGACCACGCAGGCCAGGTGGTTCTCTTCCGCCAGAGGCTGGTACGCTGCCGCGCCGATGATACTGCTCACATGTCCGGGGCAGAGCAGGCCGTCAATCCCCAGGGCCGGATCGCCGAGCAGGGCCATGAGCGGGGGGAGCATGGTCTTGTGGGTGGAAAAGACCATGAAATTGTCGATATTCTGCTGCCTGGCGGCGAGGATGGTGGCAGCAATGCCCGGGGTGGTGGTTTCAAACCCGATGCCCGGAAAGATTACCTGCTCGGTCGGATTTTGGCGCGCCAGCTCCAGTCCATCCATGGCCGAATAGACCACATCAATTTTTGCGCCCCGCGCCCGGGCATGGGCAAGCGTCGTCCCATTGCTGCCGGGTACCCGGAACAGATCGCCAAAGACGGCAAGGTGTGTTCCCGGCAGCTCTGCCATCTGCAGGAAGGCGTCAATGTGGGATGCCGAGGTGACACAGACCGGGCATCCGGGGCCGGAGATGAGTTCAATCTCCGGGGGCAGCAGACCGCGCAGGCCGCTGCGGAAGATGGCCATGGTGTGGGTGCCGCACACCTCCATGACCCGGAACGGTTTGGTGGTGGCTGCGGTCAGCTCGTGCAGCAGGTGCGCGGTCAGCTCAGGATCCCGGAATTCGTCAACATATTTCATGGATTATGTTTTGCTCAGACTTCATTTGATATGATTTTCGGAAAAGATCAGAGCTAATCTATCACCTTGTTATTTTGATATAATCAGGAAGCATCTATAACCATTAAGTGTGTTAGGGTGTTGTTTGCCAGGAAATATCAATCTTTCTATGACTTGCAACACAGTCTCGCAAATAAAGATTGATGAGACTTTGATAGGGGACGCCTTTTTCATCGGCCATCTGTTTGAAATAGCCAATAACGTCTTCGCTCAACCGCATCGTGACAGATTTTTTGAGTTGAGCCGCATAAGGGTTTTTGCGGGATTTCATTTTTGACAGATCGTATTCAGTTTTCATAGTCTGATCCCTTGGTAATGGTTACTTTCGTTTTTCGTGGCTTTTCTTGCCGAGATGATTCGAATAATGTTGCCTTGGTCGCGTTCGCAATGACACACAATCAGGAGGCGTGCCTCATCACTGAAACCGAGCATCAGAAATCGGTTTTCTGAGCCGGAATTGTCCTCATTAAAGAATTGTACAGCGAACTCGTCATAGAAAACAGATTGAGCTTCCTCAAACGATATGCCGTGCTTCTTCCTATTTGAGGTCGCCTTGGCTGTATCCCACTCGAACTTAATCATAAATACATTGTATGTACATTGGCCAGATTGTCAAGAATTCCTGCGGCCAGGGTAACCTGACCCCGCTATTGAACATGCAGAAAAAAAATCAGCCGACTCAACACAATCAGGTTGTCCTGCATGTTGGTCCATTTTTCAATGAAACTTAAAGAGTTCTGTCCAATTTCTCCCTTAAACTCCAGGCCAGCGTTGGCCAATTTCAGCCTCACGATACCAGTCCATGAGGACGTGAGTGGCGTCATCATCAGCAGGTGGAGACCAAGGCGCGAAATCATCTTCCCGGAAGGGAACATACGGGCCATGTTTTACTTCAAAGATAACGCCTCCCGTATCGAGCGAAAGCACAGCGTGCCAGCATGCTGTCGAGGTCTCGATGACGGAAATGCCCTCACCTAAAACGGATCGGTCGATCACGGTACCCGTGTCATCAAAAGTGAGCACCACGAAGCGACCGCGCAGTGATGTGAGGAGTTCCCACGACCCACCGTGACGATGGGGACGGATATAGGTCTCCGGCTCCATTGCGATCGCTAAGCGTTGGATTGGGTCAGACAACTCGGCATGGAAATTGTGATTCATTCGTTTGCGCGGGGAGATCTGAGCCTCATTGCTGAGGCCGGAAAGCTGCTCGTAACTAAGTTTTTTCATGATAGGTGTATGCTCGTAAAACGGTGGAAGTGAATAAAATTCGGTGCTGCACTTACTTTCATGTTTCAAACCAGGTGGTTGAGTTTCTCAGAGCAGATACAATTCTGTCAGAAATCTGAATAAAGCATGCTGCACAACGAGAACATCTGCGGCTTGCCCTCAGAATGTTCTCGTTGGACCATTTTCCACTAAAAGCCCCTTTTGATCCTTAAAAAATAAGGCTATGTTCCCTTTAAGTGTTGAAACTGCCCCAGAGAAATGGCGAGCAAAGACTCTGGTGAAATTTGGGGATGTTGCTCAAGAGAACGCCGCCACCCCAGATAATTCGACAGATACTTTGTGGCTACACCA